>DASYEA010000165.1:0-4982 GCA_036499265.1 Schlesneria sp.
GCGATGGGAAGGTAGTACTTCTCCCATTTTTCGTCACCCAGCCGATATTGAACCTGGGCGTAGTAGTAATGAGCGTAGTGCCAGTGCCCGAACATCTGGTTCTGGTTGCCGGCATTGGTCATGTTTTTTTCGCAGTACTGCATCAGCTTTTTCGCGGTGTCGTTTTCGTATTCGCCCGAGTTGAACAGGCACGCAATGGCCGCGGCGCTGATTGGGGGGCGGGAGCCACCGCCTCGAATGCTGTACTGCACGCCACCGTCAGCAGCCATGCACTTCTGAATGTAAACGACCGCTCGGTCGACGACTTCTTTGGGGACCGGAATTCCAGCATTACGACAAGCTCGCAATCCTTGAACCTGGGTCACACACGTTGAACCTTCGTCGAAGTTATTTCCGTCTTTGGCAGAAACGTAGCCCCAGCCCCCATCCGGGGTTTGAGCTTCGCCACAGAATTGTACGGCTTTGGTGAGGACCTCTTTCAACCGTTCACGTCGCCGGGCGTCCTCTTCTTCACCGAAGACTTGCGACAAGAACAACATCGAAAAGCCGTGACCGTAGGTGTAGTGGTAGTCGTGCTTGTATCCAATTAATCCGTTGGGTTGAGCCGTCTCGAGCAAGTAGTCGACAGCGGAAGAGATCTTCTTGGCGTACTTACCGCGCGTCGTCGTCGATCCTTCGCAGAGCATGGCATTGCCCGCCAGGGCCGTCATCGCAACTCGGTACTGGCTTTGATTCGCTTCCCAGTAGCCCTGCCGGTGCTGCTCACCTGCGAGCCAATCGAGCCCCTTTTGGGCCGACAGCTTGATCTTGGGATCCTTGCGATCGGCATGAGCCGCCGAGGACCAAGCCGTGACAGACACAATCGTGACCAGCAGCAGTGTGAACCGTCGCATGCTCGAACATCCTTTTCTTTCAGTACCGCACGGTGTCATACGCAATTTACGCCTGCAGGTGACAAAAGAAAAGACGAAGCGTCGGTGGATTGCGTCGTTTGCCCTTCGGAGAACCACGTTTGCAGTCGCACAATTCGAAATCGATCAGTGTGTGAGTGCCCGGAGTAGCTCTCCGACCTGTTCGTGAGTTTCGCTTGTCTGGCGAATCACCAGTGCGGGATTGTACGGATAGAAAGAAATCGACCCTTCTCCACCATTCTGCCGCCAACTGTCTGGAGCGATCGTGTTGACGATGAGTTCGATCAGTTGTTGAGCACCCACCGCCGCTCCACCAGCACGTTGCTGGTCTACACCGCGCAGACGAATGCTGTCTCGCTTCCGCTCGTTTCGAACCAAATGCTCTAACTGCTTCACGAGGCGTCCTTCCAGCGAACGCCTCATTCGGCTCCGCTCGACGCGCGGTAAAGCTTCGGCCTTTTCCAATGACACGTAGAGTTCGATTAATTGCGGGACCGCAACGGCTGCAGGCAACTTGGCGCGTTCGATCGTGGCCAGCATCGTTTGCTGGTACTCGTGCCGCCAGTCGTCTGCGGACAAAGGAGATAGAGGCCCGATGAGCGTGAGCGCAAATAGAAAACTCAATGACATAGCCGACTCCTGATTTCCGAAGAGAATAGCAACTTCGTTCCCCTTCGCCAAAATTTCCTGGCAAATGCCATCGCCCATCGACTTTTTATGAAGTCGCTTCGCATGGATGCCGAGTAATACCGGATGGCCCATTTTGGCTGCGGAGATGATCAATAATGCCGCCTCGCAAGCGTCCCGCCGGTGCAGTGACATTCACGGGTGAACGCCCTGCTGATCCCTCATTGCACCTTCCCGGCTTCGTGAATTATCTGCGCGCCGAATGCGGCCTGGCCGACAACACAGTTCTCGCTTATCAACGAGATCTGACGCAATTCGCCGAATGGTACCGGGACTTTGGCCCCGCACGGCTGCAGCAAGTCGAACTTCCCTTGTTCTCGTCGTATCTGCAGTTCCTGCACGAACGAAACTATGCGGCCACATCAATCGCCAGGCACCTGGTCTCAATTAAGATGTTCTTCCGCTATCTGGTGCTGGAAGGGGTCTTGCCCGACAGTGTCGTGGAACTGGTGAACTCGCCAAAACTGTGGCAACACCTGCCCAAGGTGCTCAGCCCAGAGAAAGTGGATGAACTAATCGCGGCGCCGGTGCGGCAGGATCGGTATCCTCTGCGAGATCGGGCCTTGCTGGCACTGATGTATGCGACGGGTTGTCGAGCTTCCGAAGTCTGTTCTATCACGCTGCGTGATATTCAGCTTGATGAGGGATATTGCCGGTGTCACGGAAAAGGGAACAAAGAGCGAATGGTTTCGCTCAACCCTGTCGCTCGAGCCGCAGTGGAAGCTTATCTCCAACACGAGCGACCGGTGATGGCCAGGGACAACGACCAGTCAGCGCCACTATTGGTGTCGCGTGGTGGCAGATCACTCAGCCGGATCACGGTGTGGAAGCTGGTCAAACGCTACGCGGGCCGGATTGGTGGGAGCAAAGAGATCAGTCCGCATACGCTGCGGCACAGCTTTGCGACTCACATGCTGGCTCGAGGAGCAGAAATTCGCGCATTGCAAGAATTGCTCGGGCACGCCAGCATCCGCACGACTCAGATCTATACTCAGGTTGAGCACAGCCGCCTGAAGACCATTCACGAACGCTGCCATCCCCGCGGCTGATTCGCGATCGAGAAGGCGAAAACCATCCTCACGCCAAGCATTCTTTTGCCTCCAAGGGCCGTCAATTTATGCGACGTCGCGAAGACGTTGCGAGCGGATCGCTCTATAATGTCGGACCTCGAAACGACGGCTTGTTTTTCTGTTGAGTAGTCCGTGGCTTGTAAAACGGTGACCTATGACGATTAAGCGGATGGACAACGTTCTCATCGTTGTCGAGGACATTGAAGCGGCCAAGGCGTTCTTCGTCGAACTCGGGATGGAACTGGAAGGAGAAACGACAGTCGAGGGCCCCTGGGTGGGCAGCATCATCGGGCTTAAGGACGTCCGGGCCGACATTACGATGTTCCGAACTCCAGACGGCCACAGCCGGGTTGAGTTGACGAAGTTCCACTCGCCGCCCGCTGTCAGGACTGAGCCGGAAAACGCCCCCGCGAACGCGTTGGGTATTCGCCGAATTATGTTCGCCGTGGACAATGTTGACGAAGTCGTCGCTCGCCTGCACCGGCACGGTGCCGAACTCGTTGGTGAAATCGCGCAATACGAGGACATCTACCGGCTCTGCTTCGTGCGTGGCCCTGAGGGCATTATGATCGGGCTGGCCGAGCAGCTACGCTAGAACATTCGACACAGGCCATGGTGCCGACGACTATGCGACATGCGCTAGTCACCTTTTTCTTGAATTGATCCGATCAATGTCTGACGTGATTTTGTATCCACCCTTGCTGGCAATTGATGCCGGCAACAGCCGCATCAAGTTCGGGTTGTTTCGACCCGGATTGTCGCCACAACAAGCTCCTTCATTTCCTGAGTGTGCCGAGTTCCTCGCAATTCCGATCGATGATCCGATTCCACGTGCGGAACTGTTGCGATGGACAAATCAGGGCGTCGTTGGTGCCGTGATATCCGGCTCGAATCCACCTGTGATCCAGCGTTTGCTGGATTCATGGGATCTGGGACCGACGCCGCTGGCCGTGAGAAATTGCTCCTCTATCCCGATCGTGGCCAAGGTTGATTTTCCCGAGCGAGTGGGACTAGACCGATTGCTGAATGCTGTGGCCGTCAACGCACTGCGGCCATCGTCTCGTCCGGCGATTGTCGTCGATTCGGGGACAGCCACGACAGTGGACTATGTTTCGTCGACCGGCGAATTCTGTGGCGGAGCGATCTTGCCGGGAATGGAGCTGTCGGCGAAAGCATTACACCTTTACACAGCGTTGTTGCCTCTGCTTCCCGTTCAAGAATTGGGGGCTGGTCCCGCAGTTCCGGGGCGAAATACTCGCGACGCAATCCGTAATGGTCTGTTCTGGGGACAGGTCGGAGCGATTCGCGAATTAGTTCGTCAGTTGTGCTTGCAACAAGGTCATGCGATTCCGGCCCCGGCATCCCATGACGATCCAAATGCGCCCTGGCTGGTGCTGACCGGCGGTGGCGGGCCCGTACTGAGTCCGCAGTTTCCGGACGCGACGCGAGTCGCATCGCTCGGCATGCACGGGCTGGTTCTTACCGCGTGGAAATCGCGAGAGCTGTCATGACGCAGGGCGCAGAGCATCGCGTGGGGACAGCCGCCTTGTTTACCCCCGTCGGTCGCGGTGCTGTCGCGACGATCCGCGTTGAAGCTGAATCCAGCCAAGGCGACCTGTCGATCGATGAATTGTTTCGTGCGGCGAACGGTCAGACGCTTTTCCAACAACCGATTGGAAGAATCGTTTTTGGGCGCTGGGGTCGCGATTCGGCATTCGGAGAGGATGTCGTGGTCTGCAAGCGTGCAATCAATAATTGTGAGATTCACTGCCACGGGGGCGATGCTGCAGTCCGACGTATCCTGCAGGATCTTGCTCAAGCCAGATTCGTCACCGTGCCATGGCAACAGCAGTTGCGCGAGTCCAGCGGACTGCTGGACTCCGAATGTGCCGATCGACTAAGCCGGGCCACAACTTGGCGAACGGCAGAAATCCTGCAGGAGCAAGCGAGCGGAGTCTTGCGAGAGTCGTTTGGCAAATTGTTAGAGCTGGCCGCGGATCATTCATCCATAGAGGCGGCCTTGGCGCGACTCGATTCGCTGCTTAAATGGTCCCGCTTTGGACTGCATTTGGCTTCGCCGTGGCAAGTCGTGCTGACGGGTCGGCCGAATGTGGGCAAATCAAGTTTGATTAACGCGATGCTCGGATATCAGCGGGCGATTGTGTTTGATCAGCCGGGCACGACGCGCGACGTCGTGACCGCCGAGACGGCGTTTGAGGGATGGCCGGTGTTGCTGGCGGATACAGCAGGGCTGCGCGAGACCAGCGAAGAGTTGGAAGCGGCTGGAATTGCGATGGCGCGCGGTCAACTGGAA
>DASYEA010000166.1:0-2854 GCA_036499265.1 Schlesneria sp.
CGTGCAATCTGCTGCATCACCCTGCCGTTGGTGGGATAGTCGTGAACTGGCGCGACATCACTCAACGCAAGCTCGCCGAAGACAAACTGCACGAAAGCGAAGAACGCAAAGCGGCCATATTCGAGAGTGCTCTCGATGCCCTGATCACCATTGATCAGGAAGGCAAAGTCGTCGAGTGGAACCCCGCAGCGGAGAGAATTTTTGGATATACGTCGCAGCAGGTCATCGGTCGCGAGATGGCCGAACTCATCATCCCGACTCAATCGCGCGAGGCACACAGGCAAGGCATGATGGAGCTTCGCGGAACGGGAGAAGGATCCATGCTTCGTAAGCTGGTCGAGTTGACTGCACTTCGTGCGGACGGGAGCGAGTTCCCCGCAGAGATCTATATCACACCGATCCGAACTCAGCCGCCGTTGTTTAGCGGCTTTATCCGCGATATTACTGATCGCAAGCTCGCCGAAGAGGAACGCCTGAAGTTAGAGGCCCAAATCCTGCATGGCCAGAAACTGGAAAGCTTGGGAGTTCTGGCTGGCGGTGTCGCCCACGACTTCAACAATCTGCTGACCGTCATGCTGGGAAATGCCAGTTTGGCGCTGATGCACATTTCTGAGGAATCTCCTGCGAGTTCGATGCTTCAAGAAATCGAACACGCAGCCGAACGTGCCGCCGATCTGACTAAGCAGATGCTCGCCTATTCTGGAAAAGGCAAGTTTGAGATCCAAGCGTTGCGACTGGACGCATTGGTTCAAGAAATGGCCACGCTGCTGAAAACAGTCGTCTCGAAAAAGGCCGCCGTTGGTCTTAGCCTGAAGGCCGCTACGATCGAAGGTGATCCCACGCAGATCCGCCAGGTTGTCATGAACTTGATCATCAATGCATCAGATGCACTTGAAGACAACATCGGTTCAATTCTGGTTCGTAGTGGCACGATTCAGGCAAACACGGACGACCTCCTTTCACCCTATTTGCCTGAAGTTCTTCCCGCGGGCGAATACGCCTACTTGGAAGTCGAAGATGCAGGTCGAGGAATGACAGAGGAGACGCAGGCCAGAATCTTCGACCCCTTTTTCACCACGAAGTTTACGGGGCGCGGCCTTGGATTGGCCGCAGTTCTGGGGATCGTTCGCGCGCATCGAGGAACGATCAAGGTAGTTAGCACACCAGGCCAGGGAACACTCTTCAAACTACTATTCCCTTGCGCTATGAATGTTCCGGAGGAACGGTTCGATATCGAAAGTGAAACGGTTTCACAGCCTGGAAACGGGACCGTCCTGGTCATCGACGATGAGCAAGTAATCAATGTGTTCGTCCAGCGTGCGCTCGCCAGCGCAGGCTATCAGGTTCTGGCGGCCGAAGACGGAATAAAGGGGCTTGAGATCCTGCGAGAGCACTTCCGTGAGATCGTCGCAATTCTACTGGATCTGACGATGCCTCGCATGGATGGGCTGGAAGTCATGCGCGAACTACGCCACCTGGCACCGGACATTCCGGTGCTGGTGATGAGTGGCTACAGCGAGCAGGAGGTCTCGATACGTTGTGAAGGGACAGGGTTGCGCGCATTTATCAAAAAGCCCTTCACAACGCATGCGCTTGTTGCCGCCATTTCGGGAATTTTAACATCTTCGGGTCCGACCCCGAATACGGAATAGCACGCCTCAGCATCGCCAGAACCTCATGCTTTGAAGTCCAGGCCAGGATCGTTGTCGGGGGTTCCAAACAGTTTGAAATTGAAGCCAGTCCCTTCGATCGTGACCAGGCCCGGCATTGTTGCCTTGTCCTCGCGTTCCAAGACCAGGACCGCTCCGTCCACAGTGTAGGTACCACCAAAGCTTTGCTTTTTGCCCGCTCGTTCAAAGCTCCAAGTGAATTTGTTGTCGGCCTTCAGGTCGAGTGTAAATGTCGTGCCATCGGATCGCTTGGCAGTCCAACGACCAATGATCTTCGCTGGATCAATGTCTGGCGGCGGTGGCTGGTCGTCACCGTCGAGTTGAGGGTCCGCGGCTGGAGGAGGCATTGGCGTTGGTTGCTGAGACGCACCTGGTTGCGTGGGGACTTCGCCACCCAGTCCTTTGATCAACTGCACAGTCAATTGATCGGACGGCTGCAGACGTGCGACCTCTTGAAGCTGCTTGATGGCCGCTTCATTATGAGTTCCCGTGATGTAGTGATAGGCCAGCACAAAATGTGCGTCTGCGGCGTCGGGCTTTTGTCGGGCATATTGTTCGAGGGCTCGTAGCTGTGTCGTGTATGTCTCGACACTCGGATACAAACTACTCATGGTCGTCCAGTCCCAGCCGGGGCCGGCCGACAGAACCGCGAAGAGCGACGCAGCCGCCTTCTGATAGTCGGCGACAGCGAAGTAGATGAGCGCGCGGAATTCATGCAATGCGGCGTCGGTAGGTTGATCCTTGATTGCCAGATCAACCTCTGTACCCGCTTTGACGTAGTCGCCCGCCATGAAGGCATCACGAGCCGCGTCAGTATGTGTCAGGCTGGCTTGCACCTGAGGCGGTGGTTGAGGTTGCTGCTGAGTTTGGTCCGTCAATGCGGATGAATCTTGCGCCACCACGACTTGATCTGGCTGCGCGACAACCTGAATCGGCTGAGAATAGTTGTAATATCCAGCGCTGCTCACGTAGTAAGGGTTGTTGTAGCTGGCATATCCCGAATCGTAATAGACCGAACCAAGTGCCCATGCGCCCAGACCCCAGGCAGCAGCATTGCCGTACCAGGGGCGATACCATGATCGGTTCGCATAGCCATTCCAATACCCATTTCGGTATCCGGCCCGATAACCCCATGCGGCCCCGCCACCCCAATTGCCCCCGCCCCAATAACCGTGGTGCCAGTT
>DASYEA010000167.1:0-2775 GCA_036499265.1 Schlesneria sp.
TGGCCATGTGGACGAGCAGGTCTGTGTTGGGTGCTCCAGATGGTGTTAGGGCGCTGGCGATTGGTGATCCAGCGCCGGACTTTCAATTGGAAGGTGTTGACGGCGAAAAGTATTCGCTGAAGAACTTCAAGGACGCGAAACTGCTGCTTGTTGTTTTCACCTGCAATCACTGTCCCACTGCGCAAGCTTATGAATCGCGAATCCAGCAATTGCACGCCGACTATCACGACAAAGGTGTTGCACTAGTCGCCATCTCGCCGAATGACGACCAGGCGGTGCGTCTGGATGAACTGGGCTATAGCGACCTTGGTGACTCGTTCGAAGATATGAAGCTGCGGGCTAAAGAGCGAGATTTCAAGTTCCCTTACCTCTATGATGGGGAAACGCAAAAGACATCGAATGCGTACGGTGTCGTCGCCACTCCGCAAGTGTTCTTGTTCGACGCCGATCGCAAGCTGCGCTACGTTGGTCGGATTGATGACTCAGAAGTGCGGACTGTCACCAGTCATGACGCGCGCAACGCGATCGATGCACTCTTAGCTGGCAAGCCGGTTCCTGTCGAAAAGACGCGCACGTTTGGGTGCTCGACCAAGTGGTCTGACAAGCGAGCGGAAGCGCAGGCTTCGATCGAGAAGTGGAATCAGGAGCCAGTCAAACTGCAGTCACTTGATGAAGCGACTTTGGCGAAGCTGGTTAAGAACGACACCGAGAACCTGCTGTTGATCAATGTCTGGGCGACGTGGTGTACCCCTTGCATCACAGAGCTGCCCGAGTTCGTCACCATCAACCGCATGTACCGGCATCGCAAGTTGCAGTTGATCACCATCAGCATGGACGAGCCAGATCAATCTGCTGCAGCGCTCAAAGTTCTCCAAAAGCACTTTGTCTCGGGAACGAACTACCATCTCGCTATTGCCAACCGAGATCGGTTTGCGGATCTCCTCGACAAGAAGTGGGAAGGCCCTGTTCCGTATACCTTGCTGATTGCCCCCGGTGGTGAAGTCCTTTATCGGAAGAGCGGAGAGGTCAAGCCGCTGGATGTGAAACGGGCCATCGTCAATGTCCTCGGTCGAACCTATGCGGATAAGAAATGAGCTACGGCAAGAGATGATTTGATATCGGATGACTCCACTGGACGATGCTATCGCATCATGAGCCGGAGGCATCATCCGCATGGGGGCGAATTACTTCGTGCCCTCAATCCAAGACGTCAATTGCTCGTGAGTGCGATACCCCTTGAGCTGGTCGACTTGTTTTCCGTGCTTGAAGAGGATCAGGTGTGGGATCGCCGAGACGCCATAATACGCCGTCAGTTCTCTGTCGCGGTCGACGTCGAGCTTTACTATAGAAACCTCGGGTGAGTCCTCTGCCAGGTGATCAAGTTCCGCTTCCAGCTTCCTGCAGGGGCCGCACCAATCGGCACCAAACTTCACCAGCACAACATCGGAAGATTCGATCCGAGCGGCAAATGAGGAATCATTCAGAGGGGGTTTGGGAGTGGTCGCGAATACGAACAGTCCGACAGCTATCCCTGTCATCACGATGAAATTCAATGTTGAATTGAGCTTACTCACGAAATATTCCATGCCGGATACGCGATCGTAACCGCTGTAAGTGTAGGGCACATTTCGATGCGATCTAGCCTTCGTGTCTAAATCGCGAACGGAACTTAGCAAAAATCCCGCAGAAATCAGAATCTGCTGGGCCTTACCGTTTGAATGAGCTCACCGAGTCGGCACGGTTCGCGCACATTTCGGTAAGATGTCAAACTGACAGATCGAACGGCGCTAAAATGAGCGTGCGCGATTCTGCTTGTGAAAAAAAACATTTCGGGTGCCACTGTCGACGGCTTCGCGTGGCCAGTGTCTTGTGGATGAGTCAACAAGACGTGGTGACGCTGACTATTGCATCCGCTCGCTACCCGATCATAGCCATCGCAGCAACGTGAAGAGACTGGTGGCCCAAAGCGGCTTCCAGTGGCACCCAACCCGAAATCCAAAACGAGCAGAATTGCGCACGGTCATTTAGGCTCAGAACATGGGCGGCGGCAGACGCGCACAATTTACGTGAGCACTCGAGTGTCTCGCACTTCGCAGCGGTCAAGCAATACCATCCGCTCTGGATGTTCGCGGGCTTTTACCAATCGCGTTCGTTCGGCAGTTCAATCCCCCAGTCTTCGCTGACGAATTGTGGGACGAGATGAAAGCTGGCGCGGCCGTCTGCCCACTGGATTATTTGTTTAGATTTGGCTGCATCAGTACAGAGCCGACCAGGGACGGGCGTAATGCCGACTCGTCCGAGGTCGAGTCGATCCGAATCCCAGCAGGTCTGGATCGTGATGTCAGGGTGCGTCAACTCGTGGGTATGGCCTTCGCAGGCGCGATAGAGTAGTTGGAATTCCTCGTCCGAGATATCGAATAGTCGACCACGCAGAGTGGCGGCAAAATCGGCACCACGCAGGCCATGAAGCGGGTCGTGCGATTCATTGATTCGACGCGAGTCATGCAGGACGGCGAACAGAAAAACGACCGTGAGATTTGCCTTGGTCAGTTCCGAAAGGCGACGTCCGTTTTCGAGAACTCGTGCCCAGTGAGCAACTCCGTGATCGCCTTGAAGGGGCAAGGGATACTTGATCAACACTTCCCGGACAACTCGTTTCAAATCCACGGCGTCACCTTTGTTGTCGTGGCTATCTGATTGCCCAGGGAAGCCTACGGAGGAGTGCTACGATCAAGCGGTATTCAGATGATTCGAAAATGTGATAGGCCTAAGATA
>DASYEA010000168.1:0-11025 GCA_036499265.1 Schlesneria sp.
CCAGGCTTCGTGTTGATGTTCGGGAGCAATCGTGCCAACACTCGCCAGGAATCCAGGGATCGCAATCGTGAACCACTTCGCACCATAGGTGGTTGCCAATTCGTTCGCGACAGCCACAAGCAAACCGCCGATCGAGGAGAAGGCCTGGGTGTAGCCAAGCACCTTTTCACGTTGATGCGGATTCGGGAACAATTCCGCCAACCAAGCCACGGCCGCGACGAACTCGATGCAGACCCCGATGAACGTCGTACACCGGAAGAACAGCAGCATCCAGATATTAGTTGAGTAGCCGGCTGCGAACGCAGAGAAGGCGTACAGCAGGATGCTCCAGGTCAGCACTCGTCGTCGACCAAGGCGATCGGTCAAATAGCCGCCTAACACCCCAAACAGTCCGCCCGCAAATGCGGGGATGTAGAACAGACGGCCGACCCACATCTGAAACACTTCTGTGCCTGGAGGAGCTCCCGTCAATTCCAGCAATGCTGGTCGCAGGATCAGCGGCAGCATCAGCAGTTCGTAAATGTCGAAGGCGAACCCGATCGATGCAATCACGCAGATCAGCCATTGAGTGGACGTCAAACCCTTCGCTTCAGCGGGTGCGGGCGCAGACATGCAGTTCTCCGGGTGAGGCTTGTTCAAGGTGGGAAGGCAGGCAAGATCTTGTTGGCCGCTGGAAGTGTAAAGCGGCTCAAGGAATGGAGCAACCAAGTCATCCATTCCAGCTTCCCATTGTGAGTCTGGAAATTGTTCACGCGTAGGGGGAACTGTTTTCGTAGGCGGGCGGTGCGGCTAACATACAGATCTCGCCAAGAATCCTTCTTGAATCCAGAAAGTCCTGCCATGAATTCGTCGATGCCCGTAGTCTTCGCCTTGCTGACCGGTTTGTTTTGGGGAACATATGGCCCCGTCCTTGGTCAGGCGAGGGCTTTCGAAAAGAGTGCCTTCAAGCCGTATGTGATGATCGGCGTCGCCTATCTGGTTTGGGGGATTATCGGTGGCCTGGTCGGAATGGCCTACACGCAGAAGCCTGGCCAGCCGTTTTTCAATTTCAGCGTTCAAGGAATCGCCTGGGGTTTCGCTGCCGGAACTCTTGGTGCCTGGGGAGCGCTGACGCTGACTCTGGCCATGTTTACAGGAGGGACAGCGATGCCACAGATCGTGATGCCGATTGTGTTCGGAACGGCAGTTTCGGTCAGTGCGATCGTCGCGGTGCTAACAACGAAGGCCGAAACGAATCCAATGCTGTACGTGGGGATCTTGGGAATGGCGATCTGTATCGTCGTCGTGGCCTACTTCACGCCGCATCCTCATCCAGCGAAACCAGCGACTGCAGCGCCAGCGGTTGAAGCCAAGGCGTAAGACGCCAATTCACTTTGCCGAAATCCACGGCACCTTCGCCCCAAGGCAAGGTGCTTGCTTTTTTGGCGACCAATCGGCGATTTCGCAATTGAGTGGCCCGAACTGGTCGATTAGACTTTTAGATCTGAATCGCCCTCCTGAAATTCGCCCACCGAGATATCTGCCGTGATCCGATCCTTCTGCCTGGTTTGGTGCTGCGCCATTGTCTGGGGTGCGACACCGGCATTCTCGGCCGATTCTGTGCCGTCATTTGTGAATGACGTGGAGCCCGTGCTGACTCGGTTCGGCTGCAATCAGGGAGCGTGTCACGGGAAGGGAGCCGGCCAGAATGGATTCCGACTGTCGCTGCGCGGATATGCGCCGGAACTCGATCACGGCTGGATCGTGAAAGAACAAGAAGGCCGACGGGTTAGCTTGGTCGTCCCCGAGGACAGTCTACTGCTGCGAAAGCCACTCGGCGAAGTGCCGCATGGCGGTGCGAAGTTGCTCGATTCTGGTTCCAAGGCACACCAAGTTCTTCTCGAATGGTTGAAAGCCGGCGCGCCGGCACCCGTGAAGGGCGAATCGCAGATCATGGGTTTGACGGTCACTTCGAACGAAGCGTCTGGTTCGACCGATGTGCAAACCAAGAAAGTTGGCGATCAGCAGCAGTTGATCGTCACGGCGAAGTATTCGGACGGGTCGACTCGCGATGTGACGTGGCTGACTCAGTTCGCTTCCAATGATGCCGGTCTGGTCGATGTCGATTCCCACGGCAAGCTGAAAGTCCTGCGTCACGGTGAAACCGCCGTTCGTGCTCATTATCAGGGACAGGTCGCGGTACAGGTGATCTCGGTTCCCTTTGATCGACCAGCGGTTGCTCAATCGCCCAACACCGCGACACCCGGCAACTTTATCGATGATCACGTCTTCGCGAAGCTCACTGCACTTCGCATCCCGGCTTCAACCGCGGTCTCGGATGAGGCATTCATCAGGCGGTTGTTCCTCGACACGATCGGTACCTTGCCGACGGAAGCCGAAGTCGAAGCGTTTCTCGCGGACACTCGACCTGACAAGCGAGCACAGCTCATCGAGTCCTTGCTAGAGCGTCCCGAGTTCGTGGACCTCTGGACGATGCTCATGGCGGATCTATTCCAGAACCGGAAAGAGCGAGATCACGATGTCCGAGGCGTCAAAGGTGTTCGCGCGTTCCATCAATGGTTGCGATCGCAAGTGGCCGCGAATCGTCCCTGGAACGAGTTGGTTCGCGCGGTGCTGACGTCATCGGGAGACAGTGACCAGCATCCTGAAGTTGGTTACTACGTCGTCACGATTGGCGAGTTCCGTCAAACGCAACAGTCCGACGTTGTCGCCAGTGTGGCTCAAGCATTCCTGGGAACGCGAATTGGTTGTGCCAAGTGCCACAACCATCCGCTCGAGAAATACACGCAAGACGATTACTACCACTTCGCTGCATTCTTCTCGCGAGTTGCCTTTGATCGCCAGTCGCCGCAAATGGGGAAGACCGAGTTAACACAGGCAACCGAGCATCAACAGAACCAGCAACGGCATCGAGCCAACCTGCAGAAGCAACTGGCAGAGAAAGAGGCGACCCCGGCCCCCGAAAAAGACGAAGACGCCAAGAAACGCGAGCAGCAACTGGCAGAGCTGCGCAAGCAGATCGAAGGTGTGACTGCTGATATCGAACGAGTCAGAATGTCGCCGATCACCGTGGGCCAGCCGCGGACCAATGAACAGTTGAAAGCCCAACCGCTGGATCGAGCGAACCTGGCCATCGAGCCGGGTAGCGATCCACGCGTGGCGCTCGTCGATTGGATGACCAGCGGTCGAAACGAATCGTTCAACGGCAGCATCGTCAATCGGATCTGGCAGCATTACATGGGTGTCGGTCTCGTCGAACCAGTCGACGACATTCGAGCCAGCAACCCTCCGACGAACCCGCCGTTGTGGAAGGCGCTGAATCAAGACTTCGCCGCTCATGGGTTCGACATGAAGCACCTGATGCGGACGATCTTAAATTCGCGAACTTATCAGACCAGCTCCGAAACGCTGGCCGAGAATGAAGCCGACACCAAGTTCTACTCACACTACTACGCTCGCCGACTGCCAGCGGAACTATTGCTGGACGCCTTCAGCCAGGTGACCGCGATTCCGGATCAGTTCCCCGGCTATCCCGAAGGCCTGCGGGCTCAGCAGTTGGCAGACCCGGGTTTGGATTCGTATTTCCTCCGCTTGTTCGGTCGATCAGATCGAGTCACCGCGTGCGCCTGTGAACGACAAGGTGACGTGACGATGTCTCAATTATTGCACCTTCAAAATGGTGATACGATCTCTCGCAAGATCGAAGCAGGGAATGGTTATCTCGCGGAGATGCTGAAGTCGACGCCTGATAATGCCATTGCGATCAACCGATTGTTCCTGACAACACTGTCGCGCAAGCCGAATCAGACAGAAATCAATGCGATCACGAGCCAATTGAATCAAGGATCGCGAGAAGACATCTTCCGCGACCTGATGTGGGCGTTGCTGAACTCCAAGGAATTTTCATTCAATCACTGAGTCTGCTAGATCAGAGCTCGATCGAAATAAGCGAACCAATTCAAGCTTGAATTAGAAGAATCAATATGCTCGACATCACTCTCTCGTCCGATCGAACCAAGCTCTGCAACGGCGCATCGCGTCGCGACTTTCTGCAGGTCGGTAGCCTGGGTCTGTGCGGCGTGTCGCTGGCTGGCGTGCTGCGGCAAGAAGCGCAAGCGGCTGAAACAAAAGGGGGTGCCTCAACGGCGCGAGCCAAGTCGGTCATACTGGTGTACCTCGGCGGTGGACTGACTCACCACGATAGCTTCGACATGAAGCCGGAAGCACCCGCGGAGATCCGCGGCAAGTATTCGCCCATCGCATCGAATGTCTCGGGAACGCAAGTCTGCGAACTGTTGCCGAAGATGGCAGCCTGCATGGACAAAGTGACCGTGGTTCGGTCAGGGGCTCATAACAACGACCACCATGAAACGGCGACGAACTGGGTGCTATCGGGCCGATTCGGATCACCGTTCGGGGACTATCCGGCTATCGGAGCCGTGGCGGCTCACGAGCTTGGCTTCAACGGCGTGCTGCCACCCTACATGTCCATCCCGCGCAATCCCTCGTTCACATGGGAACTGGGCCGAAGTGCCTTCCTGGGCGGACGCTACGAATCTTTTAGAACTGGCGATCCCAACGCAGAAAACTTCGGAGTGAAAGATGTCGCGGTTGCCAATCGCGATTCAACGCGAGCCGATCGTCGCAAGACGTTCCTCTCCACCATCGATCAACTGAGCGACAAAGTACGCGGGAACGACCAACTGGCAACCTACGATGAATTCCGCGGACGTGCCGCGGAGATGATTCTGTCGCCACAGGCTCAATCGGCATTCGCAATTGAGAAGGAAGACATCAAGCTGCGCGATCGCTACGGTCGCAATACCTTTGGTCAAAGCTGCCTGATGGCTCGACGATTGGTAGAGGGTGGCGTCCGCTTCGTGACCGTGAACTATGGCGGCTGGGATCATCACGGCAAGATCTTCGAAGCGTGCGACAAGAAGCTTCCGGAATTTGACCTCGGTTTCTCCGCCCTGATCGAAGACATGGCAGCGCGTGGTCTGTTGAAAGATACGCTGGTCGCCTGCTTCGGTGAGTTTGGTCGCACGCCACTGATCAACAAAGACGCTGGCCGCGATCACTGGGGACCGGCTGCGAGCCTGCTGTTCGCGGGGGCCGGAGTCCAACCTGGTAAGGTGATCGGCGCGACCGATAAGCAGGGAGCCCATGTGACGACGCGGCCCTATGCCCCAGCGGATGTCTGTTTCACCATCCTGGACTCGCTGGGAATCGATCCGCATGTTTCGCTGATGACACCAGACGGCCGCGCGATCGATGCCTTGGAAGAAGGCGAATTGATGACATCCCTGTTCAGCTAAGGGCATCAAGGGCGAATCGCGCTGAACGCAGGTGCCCGACGGAAATTACCAAAATGAGGCCAGTTGGTTCTTCGAGGCTGACGAACCAAACTCCAGCGCTATAATTCGCGCATCTGCAATTCGCCTTCGAATTCCCATCGGCGATTGAATCGACAACGAGGATCCAATGGCCACAGTCGAACGTATTCCCGAGCTGATCACGGACCCGGAAAAGTATGCGAGGATCGAGCAACTCCGCAAAATCGCCGAGTTGATGGATGGTCAATTCCAGATCCCTGGAACAAATATCCAGTTTGGATTGGATGCGATCGTCGGCCTGATCCCGGGGATTGGCGACCTGGTTGCAGGAGCATTCTCGCTGTGGCTGATCGGCGAAGCTCGGCGACTGGGGGCTCCCAAATGGATTCTCGCGAAGATGTATTGGAACGTCGCTGTCGACGTGGGAATCGGAGCGGTCCCCATCGTCGGCGACATGTTCGACGTTGTCTGGAAAGCGAACCGCAAAAACATCGCCCTCTTAAGTCGCCACTTCTGCCGCCCGGTTAAATAAGATCCTTGCAAGTCGCGGCAGCACATTGGAATCTGTGACCGGAATCGGGACGCACACAGATCATTCCATTTGTCATCTATGACGCGGGACGATATACAGCCGTTCCGTCTCTTTTCCCAATAGTCCGGCAACGAACTCCTGTCGAAAGATGGCTTGCATGTCGGAGTCGGTTGCTTTCTGGCTGACGATCACCGTCTTTGGAATCACTTACCTGGGATTGGCTCTGGGCGGATTTCCCGGCCTCAGGATTGATCGGACCGGGATCGCGCTCACGGGGGCGGCGGCCGTGTTGGGCTGCCGTTTATTGACCTTCGACGATGCAGTGAAATCCATCGACTTCGCGACGATTGTCCTGCTGCTCGGCATGATGATCGTGGTCGAATTTCTGCGGCGAGCAGATTTTTTCGAAATCCTGGCAGGCCGAGCTCTCGCGCACATGCATCAGCCTTCCACTTTGTTAGCTGTGGTGATGCTGTTGTCTGGCATCTTGTCGGCACTGCTCGTTAATGATGTTGTTTGCCTAGCCCTGACACCGCTGGTACTACATGTGACGCGGCATCTCAAGATCGATCCCAAGCCGCACTTGATCGGACTGGCGATCGCGTCCAATGTCGGCTCGACAGCCACGCTGACGGGCAATCCGCAGAACATGATTATCGGCGGTCTGTCGCAGATCAGCTATCTTCGCTTCACCGCCAAGCTGGCTCCGATCGCGTTCGTGGGCTTGGTCGTTGCCTATCTAATTACGCTCTACCTGTTTCGCTCTACGCTAACAGCGTCCCCAGTTGGAAATCACGATCGCATCCTCGACGATTCCGTCGCACCTCGGCCGATGCACTCCCGGAAGAAATCGCTCCTAACCAAAGGCCTGATAGTGACCTCGGGTGCGGTTGCGTTGTTCTTCGCCGGGGCTCCCATGGCGATCGTGGCGATCTGCGCCGCTGCAATCCTGCTGATGGATCGGATCAAGCCGGACAAGATCTATCACCGCGTCGACTGGGGACTGCTGGTCATGTTCGCGGGCCTGTTTGTCGTCGTGAACGCATTTGAGGTTCATGTCATGCGTCACGCGGGCGTCGATCAATGGACAGTTCTCCGCACGTCCCCGATCGTCATGCTGAGCGTCGCGTCGGCAGCTTTGTCGAACCTAGTCTCAAACGTCCCAGCGGTGCTGCTCTTCAAACCGATCATTCCCGACATGCCGCACGAGATCCAGGAAACCGCATGGCTGGCGTTGGCAATGTCCAGCACGCTGGCGGGAAACCTGACAGTGCTCGGCTCCGTCGCCAATCTGATCGTCGTTGAAAATGCTCGAAAACAAGGCGTTGTCATCACACTCGGTGAATACTGCCGCGCGGGGATCCCGGTGACGTTGGCAACACTACTGATTGGCATGGCCTGGTTGGCGCTGGCAACGTACTAAGAGTGAAGGAGGCTTCTGTGGTTTCCAGAGAATCAAGTAGGCGGACAGTATTGTCAGAGCCGGAACGAGTAACCAATAGGGTATGACACACGATAGCAATTGGCGTGTCTCAGGTTTGAAAATCCTCGCATGAGCCAAGTCGGCAGGCATCGGCCGAGTTTCTGATTTGTTGATTTCGACGCTCAACCCCCGAGTCGAGCCTGATGCAAGGGGCCTCGACGGCAAACGCTCCCGGTTGGACTTGGATTGCCAATTGGGCATTGGCGGATCAGTGATTCTCTCTTTCCAGCTATGCCACTCCATATTCTGATGAACCGAACACAGCAGATGCCTTCGGCTGAAAATTGAGAAGCGCGCGGCATCTTCTAAAGAAAGACTGCGTAGCCAGGTGCCCGATAGTCCCACTGCGATCAGAAGTGTCAGGCACCCCACCTTTCTTCTCCAACCTCGGAAGAATTCTTGCATCGGGGATAGCTGCGAAGCGATTGTGGAAGGGGATATGGCGAATTCTTGAACTCGCCGACGGGTGGGCAAAAACCTACAGCGACTTAGAACAGCGGACCAAACCCTGCGGCACGACGACAACTTGATAGTTGCGACAGATGGAACCCGAAGTGGCTCGTCAACAGCAGCGTGATGCAGTCGCCCACGGTCTTGATCGATGTCCCGCGAAAGAACGGGACACGATGAGTTTGCGACATCGCTTCGGGCGACGCGTTCGTGGCGAACTCGCGCAGTTGTCGATAGTTCTCGAGCAGCACTAATTGCAGAATCTCTTTGCTGAGCGACTCACTCGGATCCACCAGCCCGCGAGTCCCTGGGCCGAAGAGTGAAGACCACTCGGGATGCGTGATCGCTCGCCCGAAGCTCTGCATCCCCGCTTCCGCCGACAACGCCAGATGCCCGATGATCCAGGCCGGCGAATGGCCGTGGCCAGCGCCGGCTTCGAAGAACGACTGCTCCGAAATATCGGCCGCAACCTTCTCGAAGCCTTTGCACTGAAATTCATTGATCGCGATCGCACATTCAAACATGGAAGAATCCTTTCTGTTAGTCGGTCCATCCGCATCGCGCGGACGCAGCCAGGAACGTGACTGCTTAGCGACGGAACTTGATCCCGGCGAATTCTTGAATCCGATTCGTAATCGCGGGCTCCACCGGCAGGCGTTCCATCGAACTGGCTCCGTAGAAGCCAACAATCCCTTCGGTGTGGTCGAGGATATATTGAGCGTCCTCGGGTTCAGCAATCGGGCCACCGTGACACAGCACCAGGATGTCTGGCTTCACTCGCTTGGCGGCATCGTGCATCGACTGACAGCGGCGAGCGGACTCTTCCAACGTCACCGCTGTAGTTGCACCGATCATTCCCTTGGTTGTCAGTCCCATGTGCGGGATCAGAATATCCGCACCGGCTCCGGCCATCGCCGCGGCTTCTTCGTCGTTGAAGCAGTAGGGAGTCGTTAGCAGTCCCATTTCGCGGGCCAGGCGGATCATATCGACTTCCAATCCGTACCCCATCCCTGTCTCTTCCAAGTTCACTCGGAAGTTGCCATCGAACAGGCCAACGGTCGGAAAGTTCTGCACTCCCGAGAACCCCGCCGCCTGCACTTCTTTTAAGAACAAGGGCATCACGCGGAATGGATCGGTTCCGCAAACGCCAGCCAGCACCGGGGTCTTTCGTGCGACGGGCAGCACCTCGCGCGCCATATCCATGACGATGGCGTTCGCATCGCCATACGGCATCATCCCCGCCAGCGATCCTCGCCCCCCCATGCGAAACCGCCCCGAGTTATAGATGACGATGAGGTCGATTCCGCCCGCCTCTTCAAGCTTGGCCGACAGTCCCGTTCCAGCGCCGCCGCCAATGATGGGTTGACCCGCAGTGACTTTAGCGCGCAGCCGTTTGAGAATCTCCTCACGTGGGAACAAGCTCATGGTGTTGCTTTCGTGGATGGCTCGATTATTGTGTCGCGGAACATTCTGACAACGTGAGCTGTCCGTAGCCATTGAGTGATGCATGGGGGAAAGCATTGCAAATTGACAATTGCAAAATGCGAATTTCAAATTGAGGAGAAGGCGTGAGAATTCGCCCGCGTTCGTTCTTCAAATTTGCATTTTTCAATTTGCAGTTTGCACTTTTCAATTTTCTGAGCCTCAGTCGGTTCACCCTTGCATCCGGTCTCAGCGGGAGGCATCTTGACGGTTGAACGACGTGATTCCAGCTTGTCCTGCCACATTGCATTGCGAGAGAGTTATGACCAACTTCATCCCCGGCCCAGTGGCTCCGCCCCGTCGAGTCCTGATGGGCCCCGGTCCCAGCGATATTCATCCACGCATCTTGCTGGCGATGGCTGCCCCGACCGTTGGGCACTTGGATCCCTATTTCCTGAAGATCATGGACGAAACGCAGACCATGCTTCGGGAACTGTTTCGGACACAAAACCGCCTGACACTGGCAGTTAGTGGTACAGGCAGCGCCGGCATGGAAGCTGTCGTCGCCAACTTGATCGAGCCCGGCGACAAGATGATCGTCTGTGTTAATGGTGTCTTCGGCGGTCGAATGACAGATGTCGCTGGACGCTGCGGGGCTCAGGTCACAAAGCTTGAGCGTCCCTTCGGCGAGATCTTTTCGTCTGAGGAGATTGAAGCGGCCATTAAGCAGCACCGTCCGAAAGTCCTTGGGATCGTGAATGCAGAAACGTCCACCGGGGCCTCGCAGCCGGTCGCCGATATTGCACGTATCTGCCATGACAACAATGTGTTAATTGCGGTCGACTGCGTGACATCCTTGGGTGGTCAGCCTGTTGAAGTCGATCAATGGGGACTGGATGCCGTCTATAGCGGCACCCAGAAATGCCTGAGCTGTCCTCCGGGCTTGGCTCCCGTCACGTTCAGCGATCGCGCCGTCGCGGCCATTGACGCTCGCAAGACGAAAGTCCAGAGCTGGTATCTGGATATGCAAATGGTGAAGGACTATTGGGGGAGCAACCGGGCCTACCATCACACTGCCCCGATCAACATGAACTATGGCCTTCACGAAGCCCTGCGAATTGTGCTGGAAGAAGGTCTGGAAACTCGATTCGCTCGACACCAGAAGAACCATCTGGCATTGAAGGCCGGACTTAAGGCGATGGGACTTGAATACGCAGTCAAAGAAGGACAGCAACTGCCTATGCTGAATGCGGTTGTGATTCCTGCGGGCGTTGATGATGCAGCCGTGCGCAAGCAGCTCTTGAACGAGTTTGGGATCGAAATTGGCGGCGGATTGGGGCCCATGAAGGGGAAAACCTGGCGAATTGGGATTATGGGGGCAGGCAGCACTGCAGCCAACGTCCTGGTCTTTTTGGCCGCGCTTGAGAAATGTCTTCTGGATCAAGGACTTAAGATGATTCCTGGTGCCGGAGTCGGTGCCGCCAATCTCGCGTATCGAGCGAATTGAGTGTCGTTGCCCGCCGAAATCCGAAACTTTACCGTCTGTTGACTAACCTGCGGTGAATCCACTTGACGATTTCGATGCGTTCTCGGTACGCTTTTTCCACTTCAGCCCGCTCGCGGGGCTGATCCGCCGGTAATCCTGCAATTCAGACCCACCCGATTAAGTTGCTCGTAACCCTCATTAGACTAGCGCCAAGTAGATAAGCCCCCGCTGAAGACATGCCATAATCAGTCCTGACGGCTGCGTCAGGCTGCATACCTAAGTCCCTGCCCCTGTGCTCGATCTCCTCAATCCGTTT
>DASYEA010000169.1:0-4224 GCA_036499265.1 Schlesneria sp.
CCGAAGACTCCACGCACCCTACATGGCTACGTCAAACTCAAAGCGAGTTCAGGAACTCGACAAGCAGTTTCTGTTGATCCCCTGAGAGTTTCAGATATTTGTCGCGAGCCGACTTCCCTTCGCCATCATGGGCTTTAATCGCGTTGTCAAGGGTCGTGGCGCGACCGTCGTGCAGATAGGGAGCGCTGGCTCTCACGCCCCACAACGGCGGGGTCTTCATCTCATGAGCATCGGCGGCCCCTTGCACGATGCCGTCACCAAGGCTGCCCATGTCGTGCAGCAATAGATCGGAGTACAGCGAGACAGTAACGTTATTGAGCGCGGTGATCGGACTGCTCCCCGTCGTCATCGACGGCGTATGACAACTCGTGCAACCGCAATCCAGAAAGAACTTCGCTCCGTAAACAGTTGACGCGGTTGTCGATTGAGTGGGTGGCGGAGCCAGCATTCGCATGTAGTCGGCCAGAGCATCGATCCCTGCCTTGCCCGTCGCCCGATCGACCTGATCTTCCGGATCTTTCACTTTGTCGAGCTTCTTCAACAGGTCCAGATTCCCATTCGGAGCGTTCTCCGTCGGAAAGAGACGATTCGTGATACCCATCTCGTTGAGATACGCGTCGCCGGCGAATGCCAGCAGTGTTGCCTGTTGAGCCTTCCAGCCAAAGCGACCGACCATCGTTTTGCCGCTGGCAACGTCTTGCACCATCGCGGCCTTGCCTAACACTCCATCGACCGCCTTGGTGCGCACTCCCTTCAGGATCGTCGCGTCGGGGATTGCTTCAATCAGGCCCAGACCGAACAGAGCTGTCGTCTGCCTGAGCGCCGTGATATTGGCTTGAGCAGGAATCTTCTCCAGTCCATCCGGACTGATCGCCTTCTCCTGCAAGAGCGACCCACCCAGCGCCGTCAGCGGATCGAAAGAGCTACCAGTGACCCGGCCAAATCGGGTCGCCGTGATATTGCTGCTGCCTCCGACTGCTGGTCCCGAATGGCAGGCGACGCACGAGTCGCGATTAAAGATCGGCCCAAGACCGTCAGCAGGTAGTTCACGATCAGTGAACTCGGCCTTGCCGGCATTGAATGCCGCCAATTGCTGGCCCGTCAGTCCGGTCACAGGGTCACCAAACTGCGGTGTCGCCTGCGGCGGTTGTTTCGGTGGTTGTTTGGGTTGTTGTTGTGGAGGAGGCGGTGGTGGTGGTGGCGGCGGTTTCTGTTGGCCGGATGCTGTGGAGAGGCTGATCAAGAGCATGGCGAACACCATCAGCCACGGTGTGACCGAGTGAAATTGCCGTTCTATGGACGGACCTTGCCTAGTCGACGACATGGGTAGATCTCCTCAAAGCGAGAGGGCGAGAATTGAGCACAGGTGCAATGCCTGAGATGCAACGACCTATCGATGTCCGGAGCACCGAAAAGCACGAAGCCAGGCGTCTGAGATGAGTGGCAACCACTTGACCAGTGGCCGCAGGGAGAAAAACGAATATCGATCTCTCGCCTCAACAAGGCGTTGAACGGAATCTGAAAATTATCTGAATTTACTGCGATTGATGCGTTACAGAAACCTAATGAAAGTCACAATACAATGCCCACAAGACACTTACGACTTGGCATCGCCATCACATCCGGCAGCCCACGGTGAGCGAAGCGATGAAATCGGCGGTGCGACGAAACGTGAGGTATGTTTTGGGACTGGGCCCCGACTTCGATTTCGTCTTGCCTCACGGGGTATGACGCCATGCTGCCAAATGAGTGGAGGTGACCCGCATGACTGAACTCAGTCCCCCCGATGATCTGTCTGACTCCAGCGGTGTACCACCCGAACAGCTCGAGGCTTGGCTGGCGATTGAGTCAGTCGAGAAGCTGGCAACCCGAATCTCTCACGATCTGATCCAGCCGCTCAGCGAGATCGTCAATCATGTCTGGTTCTGCCGAGAATTGGTCGGACGTTCGCCAGCGATGACGGAAGTTCATCAGTCGCTGACGAGCATCGAAGACCAGGCCATGCAAGTTGCCGAAATGATCCGCGTCGTCCGGCGCATTGCCAGTGCATGGGATCGCGGAACCGCCGACACGATTGTTTCTTGATTGCTGTGGGTTTGATCAACGACTACGGTGTCTTCAGATCATCGAATTGCGGGTTGATCAAAGTCGCCTCGCCCCCGTCGGCCACAATGCTGAAGCCTCGATCGCCATCGGCCGGTGCATAACCGACTGAGATCGCTGCTTGACCGTGGTTCGCGAAAACTTCGAGCGAACCGCGATCACCGATGACTCGCAATCCAAGTCGACCATCGACCGGTGCGACCCTGGCCACAACGTTTCGGCAAGACAGCTTGTGCGTTTTCACGTCGTAGACCACTGGCGTTCCTCGAAACGTGAGCGTGATCTTATCGGCTTTCTGTAACTCTAGTTCACAGTTCATGTCGAACAACTCCAAACTTGATCCGGGACCAAGCACCGGGCTCGAGTGACCTGCGGGTAGCTTCAAACGATCGATAGTGAGGACCGTGGCGAGTTGTTTCTGCTGGCTTGCCGCGGCGACTTCTTTCACAGGCCAGGCGAGCATCCGAATGCCGTCCGGTGTCGATCGTAGAGTGAGCTCGACGGGAATGGTCATCTGCTGATTGAAAGGTTGCCCCGGAAAGGTGATTCCTTGACCCCAGCCGATCTGAACCCGTCGTCCATCTGGTGCATCACTGAAGGTCTGCGCGGCGTAGAAGTTGCCGTGCCAGACCTGTTTCTTAGCACCATCAGGCAGGAATTTCTTCCCGTCGAATTCGCCCGTCAGATACTTGCCATCGGCACCATACAGCACCCATTTTTGGTGATCGGCTTTGCCATCGACAGCTAACGCGAAAATGTCAGGACATTCGAAGAAGCCGGGAATGCGGCTGGTGAAGGTCCAATCCTTCAAGTTGGGCGATGAATAGAACGAGATGCCCTGTTCGACGTTTGGTTGTTCGTCGTAAACCGCCATCACCCAGTGCTTGGTCAGTGCATGCCAGATCACCTTGGGATCACGACCACCGTGTTTGACGACAGGGTTGGTGGCAATATCTTTCCAGGTTCGACCGCGATCATTGCTGAATGCGATGCACTCCCCGCGCCCTGTGCTCGTATACGCGGCAATCAGCAGAGGATCGCTGCCAGTCTTCAGGCCGCTGGTATTGCGTTCATCGACGACAGCGCTGCCCGAGAAAGCCCAGTCGCCCCATTGATGGGGATAGATCGCTTCTGGCAATTCCTGCCAATGGAGCAGATCTCGGCTGACTGCGTGGCCCCAGTGCATATTGCCCCAGTTCCAGCCAAAAGGATTGTGCTGATAGAACAGATGCCATTCTCCGTCGAGATAGACCAGACCATTGGGATCATTCAGCCAGCCGCGACGACTGGTGAAATGAAACTGCGGTCGTCGCTGCTCGGATTCCATCGCCGCGGGTGGTGACTTGGAAAGTTCAACCGCGTCCAGCGCTTTGGAGTCCGTCGGCAGCGCGACTTCGACGACCAGCGTCTTCCCTTTGAAGGCTTGCACGTCGGACGAGACGATGAAATCCGCTTTCTGATCGGCCAATTCGATCTCAAATTCCCGGACGGGCCGACCATCAACCAGCAATTTCATTCGTCGCATGGCCGCGCCATTTTTCACAGGCAGCAGCAGATAGTCCTGATTGATGACGAATTCCCGCCGGGTGATTTGGTTCCCACGTCGCTTATCGCTCTGCGTGATCTGGTCAACGTTCACGTGACCCCAGCCCCCCTTGGCCGTATCAACGATCTGAATTGTCGCGCGCTTTCCTTTCAAATCGGCGACGTCCCAAGCTTGCCAATCAAGCCGCTCAGTTCCACCCGATTTATCGTTCGGGCCGGAGGTCGTGCGCACCACCTTGCCATCGATCAACAGGTTGATGCAGGTTTCGTTCTCGTGCTTGCCGCCGCCGATCAGGAAATTCACGAACTTTCGTTCGACTGTGAATTCGGGCGAGGTCAGCGTGCCGGTACTGGCGTCCCCTTTGAAGAACGAATTGACCAGTCCCTTCCCCTCGAAGCCTTCGACAGCCATCTGGTTCGGCAATGTTCCGCGAGCCGGCCCCGGTCCGAAGGCATCGCCCGTCACTTTCCACTCGCCATAGGTATCGCCTTCAAAATCGGCGATTACCAGATCGGGTTCGTCGGCAAAGAGGGACGACGACAACACAATCAAAGACGCAGCCACCAGAATGTTTC
>DASYEA010000170.1:0-2917 GCA_036499265.1 Schlesneria sp.
CGGGCCTCCCTTTCCTAGAATGGAAGTTTACGTAATCTTCCAGGAAATTCCGCATCAACGAAATTCGATTTGATGCGGGGCTCGCCCCGCTGACCCGACCAAAACACGAGACTTAGCACCTATGTTCGAGAAAGTTGCCGACGCAGAATTTGTTCGCGGAGAACACGAAGTTCTGAAGCTGTGGAATGATCGCGTGATCTTTCAGAAGCTGCGTCAGCAGATCGCTGGTAAGACGCCCTGGAGTTTCCTCGACGGCCCGATGACGGCCAATAATCCGATGGGCGTCCATCACGCCTGGGGCCGCACCTACAAAGACACGTTCCAACGCTATTGGGCGATGAACGGCCGCGACCTGCGCCACCAGAACGGCTTCGACTGCCAGGGTCTGTGGGTTGAAGTGGAAGTCGAAAAGCAACTCGGCCTGGGTGCCAAGAGCGAAATCGAAAAGTACGGCATCGACAAGTTCGTGAACGAATGCAAACGCCGCGTCCTCAAGTACGCCGCGATCCAGACCGAACAATCAATCCGACTCGGCTACTGGATGGAATGGGACGATCCCAAGCAATTACGCGCCTTATCCGAGGCAATCGGCACCGACAAGACGGTCGACTTCGTCCCACCCAAACAACCAGGCAAGCCGCTGCGCGACACCGCCGAATCGATCGTCGCTCGCTTGGGAAACCCCGAATGGGGTGGCAGCTATTTCACGTTCTCAACGGAGAACAACGAGACGATCTGGACGTTCCTCAAGAAGTGCCACGAACGCGGCAAAGTCTATCGCGGCCATGACGTGATGCCGTGGAGCGGAAAGGGTGGCAGTGCGTACAGCCAGATGGAAGTCGCCGACGGACGCAAATTGACGGTCCATCGCTCGGCCTTCGTTCGCTTTCCACTCGTCGATCGTCCCAACGAATTCCTGCTGGTCTGGACGACGACCCCCTGGACGTTGACCAGCAACGTTGCGGCGGCGGTGAATCCGGACTTGGACTATGTCAAACTGAAGGCCAAACGCGACGGAGCCGTTTACTACTTCGCGAAAGACAACCTGGACTTCCAACGCCTGGCGACAGAATTCAAAGAGGGCTTCGGACGCGAAGAATGGGGTTGGCCGAAAGCCGTTCCCAAGTTGAAGACTCTGTCGCAGATCTTCAAGGAAAACGGCGGCTTCGACATCGAGGCGACGATCAAAGGGGCCGAGATGGTCGGCTGGAAGTATACCGGCCCCTTCGACGATCTGCCTGCTCAATCGACTCCCGGAGGCGTCCCGTTTGACGAACGCGTGGCCGACAAGACCGGTGTTGGCTGTCATCGAGTCATCGATGGGGGACGCGACTTCAAGGGCAGCCCCAACGTCGTCGCAGGGGAGGGAACGGGCATCGTTCACATCGCTCCCGGTTGCGGTGATGTCGACCATACTCTCGGTGCGCAAGCCGGTATCGTCGGTATCGCGCCGCTGGCCGAAGACGGCTCATTTATCGACGGCTTTGGTGTCTTCACAGGCAAGCGGGCCACTGATCCCACGACTGTAGATCTCGTCTTCGCGACGCTCAAGGAAAAGGGATTGCTCGTCAATGTCGAACAGTATCCGCACATCTATCCGTTCTGTTGGCGAACCGGTGATGAACTGGTCTTCCGTCTGGTCGATGAGTGGTTCATCAACATGGACTGGCGTCAGGAGATCATGGACGTCACGGACAAAATCCGCTGGGTCCCCGATAGCATCCAAGGGGGGGAGCGTGAGCGTGAATGGCTGACCAACATGCGAGATTGGATGATCTCCAAGAAACGCTACTGGGGTCTGGCGCTGCCAATCTGGATCAATCCCGATGATCCGACCGACTTCGACGTGATGGGTTCACTTGCCGAACTGAAGGAACGCGCGGTGGAAGGCTGGAATGATTTCCAGGGCCATACACCTCACAAGCCCTGGATCGATGGGGTCAAGATCCGCAGCGAGAAGACGGGCGCGGTCCTCAACCGCGTTCCAGACGTGGGAAATCCGTGGCTCGACGCGGGAATCGTTTCGTTCAGCACGATGGGATTCAATTCGCATCCCGACTATTGGAAGAAATGGTATCCCGCCGATCTGGTGACGGAATGCTTCCCCGGCCAATTCCGCAACTGGTTCTATTCGCTGCTGTCGATGGCAACGATGATGAACTACGACCGCACCGAAGACCCGGACAAGAAGAAGCCGTTCAAGAC
Source organism: Schlesneria sp. (assembly GCA_036499265.1). GTDB lineage: Bacteria > Planctomycetota > Planctomycetia > Planctomycetales > Planctomycetaceae > Schlesneria. The sequence goes on from DASYEA010000170.1 coordinate 2,206, forward strand.
GCTGCTCGGCCATCGTCTCGTCATGAACGAAGCGGGTAAGCCGATGCACAAGTCGGACGGCAGCGCGATCTGGTTTGAAGAAGCGGCCGAACAGATCGGCGTCGACACCATGCGCTGGATGTATCTGCAGCAGAATCCCGCCAGCGATTTGCGATTCGGGACTCGACACCCCGATGAGGAGGTCACGCTGCAGACACCGAACGGCCCGACCGATGTCACTATCGACGGAGTCAAAACGCACAAGGTCACGAGCACACCCGCTGACGAAACACGACGCATGGTGTTGATCCCGTTGTGGAACAGCTATGCCTTCTTCATCAACTACGCTCGGTTGGACGAGTTCGATCCGTCGGCACCAAAGGTGCCGGTCCAATCTCGTCCTGAAATCGACCGCTGGATCTTGTCGAACCTGCAGGCGCTGATCACGGGTGTGCGGGCGGCGATCGAGGACTATAACTCACCCGAAGCCTGTCGCTTGTCCGCCGCATTTATCGACGACCTGTCGAACTGGTACATCCGCCGCAATCGCCGACGCTTCTGGCGATCAAAGGATGCGAGCGATACGGACAAGCTGGCTGCCTACCAAACCCTGTACGAGGTGCTAGTCACGCTCTCGAAGTTGCTCGCACCGATGATCCCGTTCCTCAGCGAACGGATGTACCAGAACCTGGTTCGTCACGCTGGGCACGGCGCCCTTGAGCCAGAGAGTGTT
>DASYEA010000171.1:0-2989 GCA_036499265.1 Schlesneria sp.
AGCCTGAATCTTCTGTGGGCTTTGGCGCCGTAACTCTTTGCATCGAAATGCGAGTCAAAACTCGGAGGTTACTTCACCGCCGGCCCGAGTTGCGATGGCCTTAAACAAGTTTGAATCAATGTACTGATTGACGAATCGGACGCGACCGTCACCGAATAGCAGATGCACTCCGCCCACATGCCAGCTACTGAAGTCGTCGATGTGTAGAGCAGGGTGGTTTGGCGTGTGATCTGACACGGCCAGGATCCGTGCAATCGCTTCATCACCCTGTGGCACGACACCGACCCAGGTGCTGTGCCAGCCGAGGGAATTGTTCGTGCGATGTTCTCCCAAGAACACGGTGTTACTGGTCCCATCGACGGCATCGGCCATCCGTGTCGCACTGTTGTGATAGAACATTCCGTTGCTGACGCACTGCGCCACGGGAAACGGCGGGTTTTCGCAAATGTCCTCGAATCCCTGCGTTCCAAAGCTCGCGACGTAGTTCGCCGTTGGCAACGTTGCCAGGATATTGGAAAGGTTTCCTTCCTGACCCAGGGTCCAGGTATCCGTGGAGGGATCTGAAGGACAGCGAAACGCTGGCAAGACTGTCTGACGAGCCACCAGGTTGGTCGCATCCAGGCATGACACCCCGAAGTTCAGGCGATTGTAGAGCGGCGTTTGATCGAGCTGCGGCAGGATGTGACTGCCCCAGGCAAATCCGTTCGGCCCCTGCATGTTTGGCACGCCCGATTGGACTCCGATCCAGCCGGGAGGAAAGGCGTTCATGTTGTCGTGATAGTTGTGCAGAGCCAGCCCCATCTGCTTCAGATTGTTGATGCACTGCGAACGACGAGCCGCCTCGCGAGCCTGTTGAACGGCCGGCAACAGCAGGGCAATCAGAACGGCGATAATGGCGATGACGACCAGTAGTTCAATCAACGTAAACCCTCGTCGAAAACGACGAGACAAAGAAAACATGGCGATGATCCTTCAATGATGAAGAGCTGCCAACGATGGACAAAGCTCAGGAACGACGCTTGGCACAACAAATCCTGCCGCAAATCACTGGCGTGATCTCACGAGCAGGGGTGGCGCGGAGACGATGAGTTGGAAGATCCTCATGCCACAGCAAATAGCTGTACACGAAGACGATCAATCCCGTTCGCGTTAGCAAGCGGTTCAGACAGAAGGTGGCCCGCGCGAATCAAATGCACGAGCACGATCAAACGTCGCCTGAAGATCAGGCTCGATCGCGACAGCTTCAACACGCTCCAGTATTCCGGTGAGCTGGATCACCTCGGCCGCGCACCCGACGTGGAGCGCTAAAATGCATAATCCGCAATGCTGATCGTCGTCAGGACATTGATCGTGCGAATCGTGGCTCGGATGCGAATGAGCGGGCGCAGAGGAATGAGAATGGTGATGCGAACAATGATGAGTCGGACAAGGAACTTCCGCCAAGGCCGTTCGGGGAAGCAATTTCGAGTGATGCAGCAGACGATGAGCCGGCGCGTAGAAGCCCCAGACGCCTAGCTGAGCCAGCGCCAACAGGACTGCACCAAGTCGCATCGACCTCGAAAACATCAGGGTTTGCCGGGAATGAGTGATTTTCTGATCACGCAGCTCGCACCGCAGATTACGCAATAGTAAGTCGCATCGTTGGGTTACGCAATCAGTTTTCGCAAAGCGGGACGTTCGTAGGATGGGCTTCCAGCCCGTCGACTTGATTTTGGTTTTGATTTGAGCGTTGACTGCGTTGCTTTTCGTATGCTGCGAAGAATGGCGGGTTGGAAACCCACCCTACGAGAAGAGGGGCCGCTATTGTCGCGCACTGTCATTTGGTAGCTACGCTTGGCGATTGAGTGTCAAAGCGTCAATCTATGCTCCGCGAGAGGCAGCTCGACCGAAATACAAAAGGAACCGTCTGATGCGAATCTTCCTGAGCGTGATGCTGGCGACCTTTGTCTTGTCAGGCTTTGATCCGATCCGCGCCGTCGCTCAGGAACCGACGCAGTTGGAGAATTACATCCGGCTGCACTACAACAAGTCCGAACACATGATCCCGATGCGGGACGGTGTGAAGCTATTTACGTCCGTGTTTGTCCCTCGCGACAACACTCGCACGTACCCCTTCATAATGAAGCGAACACCGTACAATGTCGCTCCCTACGGCGAAGACAAGTACCCTGCGCGGCTGGGCCCCAGCGAACTGTTCGTCAAAGCGGGATACATCTTTGTCAATCAGGATGTGCGAGGCCGCTTCGCCTCGGAAGGGGAGTTCACTCAGGTCACACCGCACCTGCCTTCCAAGGCGAAACCCGCTGATGTCGACGAGAGTTCTGATACCTACGACACGATCGACTGGCTGCTGAAGAATATCCCCAATCACAACGGCCGTGTCGGCATGGCGGGAATTTCGTATCCGGGGTTCTACGCTGCTGCGGGGATGATCGACGCTCATCCCGCACTGAAGGCCGTGTCGCCGCAGGCTCCTGTGGGAGATTGGTACTTCGACGACTTCCTGCATCACGGATCGTTCTTTCTTGCTCATGCCTTTCGCTGGCTGACGGGGAACGCCACGGAACGACCGAAACCGACGACGGAGCCAACCAAACCCTATCTTTATCCAACGCCCGATGGCTACAAGATGTTCCTGGAAGCGGGGTCGGTTGAGAACATCGACAAGCTGTACCTGAAGGGCTCGATCCCCTTCTGGAAGGAGATGATGACTCATCCGAATCGGGACGAATTCTGGCAGAAGCGAGCCCTGATCCCGCATCTCAAGAACGTCGCTCCGGCGGTGATGGTCGTGACGGGGTGGTACGATGCGGAGGATCTGTACGGGTCTTTCAAGACCTATCAGTCGATCGAACAGCAGAACCCCAAGGTCAACAATGTGCTGGTCGTAGGGCCTTGGCATCATGGCGGTTGGGCAGCGGGTGATGGGGATAAATTGGGTGCAGTCCCGTTCGGCTCCAAGACGAGTGCGTTCTATCGTGCCGAGATC
>DASYEA010000172.1:0-2280 GCA_036499265.1 Schlesneria sp.
AAGTCTGCCTGGAATCCGACCGTCCCCGGCATATCGACCTGCTCCAGCAGATCAACCATGTTCTTCCACGAGTGCATGCCGGCCCAGCAGATTTCGCCTTCGGCAGCGAGACGTTCGCCATTGCCTGCTGCAACAATCGCCGCTTCACGGAAAGTGGCGGCGATTTTCTTCGTGTTTCCCGCGGGATCGCTGGTCCAGTGACTGGGACCTTCAGCGGCATCGATCCGAATCACGCCGTACTTGCGGACGCCGTGGCTGTTGAGAATCTTCGCGATGCGGCAGGCCTTCTTCACGGCGAGCACGAACTTCGCTCGCTGTTCAGGAGTTCCCATTGAGCTATCGCCAACGGTGCCCGGCCAGACGGGAGCCACCACCGAACCGACGGCCAGACCTTTGCCTGCGATCTTGTCGGCGATTCGCTTGACGTCATCGTCACTGAGATCAATTTCAATATGGGGAGCGAAGAGGAACAGATCCACCCCGTCAAACTTCTGACCGTTTACGCTCGCTGCGGTGGTCAGCTCGAGCATTCGATCGAGCGCGATGAACGGCTCAGCTCCCGGAGATCCCTTGCCGACCAGGCCTGGCCACATGGCATTATGAAGCTTTGGATACGTGTTCGACATGTTGAGATCCCCAGATGAAAACTCGGAGCCGATGAGATTTGTCGCGGGCATAAGTCGCAAAACTCTGAATCAGCGCAGGGCTGATTCAGGGTCGCGACAATCGTAAGGTCTTACTTCTTCTTTTTCTTGGCGGGTGCAGCCGCAGCGTACTTCTTGTGATCGCCGATGTTCGGCATTTCGGCATCGGGGAATGCGTCTGGGCCAAAGTAACGCAGGCCGACCAGTGGTTCGGTTCCGGTGTTCTCGATTTCGACCCCTTCGGCCGCTGCCTTCTGGCTGATGAAGACTTCGTCTTCGGTCATCGCGCCGAAGCGAATCATGACTGGCGACTGCAACTTCATATTGCCAATGCGACCGCTGCCCTGGGTCGTAATCCAGCCCGAAGCGGCATTATCCTTGATGACGCACTTCGCACCAGGCATGACGGTAAGTTCTTTTGCCGAGAAGAGTTGCTTCCCGTCAAAGCGACCATAAACAATCCAGCGATCCTGATAACCTTCGGCAGACGTTTCGCCGATATTGATCGGCTCGACGTAGTTGTTGTCCTTGAAGTTCGGATCGATGTTCTTTTCCCAATCGAGGGCATCGACGAGGTATTCCAGGTCGTCGTGCTTCTTTTCGGGGAAATCCTTGGTCAAGAGGGCTCGCGGTACGGCGCGACCCTCCACCATCGACTGATACATACTGAACACGTCCGAACCCCACGGAGGATCGAAAGTGACCAGACTTCCTGGAGCGAGCAGGACGCACGGAGGAATCAGCCAGCCTGTTCCGGGTTTGAGACGATAGGCCTTCGACAAGTCGAGGATGCCGTTGTCGCCATCGTTCCAGCGAGCCAGTGCATCAATGACGTTCTGCTTGGTCGTGCCCGGCTCAAATCCCATGAATGTGTAAGGAAAATTGTTGCCGATCTGGTTCATCTGTGGCGGGAAGTAGTAGGACTCGGGCTTCCCTTCCTGACCGACCAGCTTGGCTTGCTTGTCGTTCTGGTGCATGTGATGCGGGATCGGACCCATGTTGTCGAAAAACTTCGAGTAAACAGGCCATTTCTTGTACTTCTTCCAGATCGAAGCACCAACGATATCGGCACCCAATTCTTCAACGGCATCCTTCAGCGTGAATCGTTCCTTGCCGAAGACGACATAGCTAAGCCCTTCGTCAGCGGCGCGGTTGTCGTTCATGGCAAAAGTCGTCGAACCGAACCAACGCTCGTCGATCCCACCGCGATGAGTTCCCAAGGCGTAGTAATCGGCGGGATGCAGCTTCAAACGCTTCCCAGGTTGCAGGAACGAACGAGGAACCCACGTCGGTGCAAGTCTCAGTAGACCGTTTCCAGCGGTCAAAGCATCGGCTGCCAGCTTCGCCACGTTCGCCATATTGTCTGGAATCTCCAGGGTGCGGATGCAAAAAGTCTTGATTGTTCAATGTGTTCGGATCGCTTGGGCAGAACCGAAGTCGCCGCCGAAGTGAGCCAGTATTCTGATGTTTAGAGTGCGAAATGCAATCCACGCAAAAATAGGGTGCCGCGGACCAAATCCCCATTCCGTTCGCTCGGTCGCTTAGATTTCGCAATCGTCATAAACCGAACCCTTGACGAGTTGCGGCGAACCACTTGCCGATTGGAATTGTCCCTGCCGTCTGTCTCGTCCCAAAA
>DASYEA010000173.1:0-9381 GCA_036499265.1 Schlesneria sp.
ATTCGTTTGTGATGGTCTGCCAATGGGTGATTCATCGACATCCCGAGTTCTGGACCGATCCTGACGTGTTCAACCCGCGACGGTTTCTGGGGGAAGCGGATGAGGGGCGGCAGAAGTTCGCGTACTTCCCGTTTGGCGGCGGACCTCGCTCGTGCATCGGGCAGCATTTTGCGATGATGGAGGGGATTCTGATCCTGGCGGCGATCTTGCGACGGTTTCGCGTGGAGTTGATTCCAGGTCAAACGATCGAGCCCGATACGACGTTTACACTGAAGCCAAAGCCGGGGGTGAACGTCAGATTGTGGCCGCGGTGATGAAGGGTCTCCAATACAGTCTTCAGGAGTCATTATGCAAGGTGATCCAATTCCTATTGGACGTGGCATGTCATGAACGGAACGGCCGGCCCTTCAGGCCTCAAGAATCATTTTTTCAGGGACGTAAACCCGGCCCGAAGGGGCCGGGCTAAGTGAACTGCCGGCCCCTTGGGCCTCAGGAAACAGGCCACAAATGCTCGACCTGAATACAGCTGCGACAACCGTGGCACCCCGCAAGGCACGGCTATTTTCTTGACAACAATTAACGACGACACTTGAGCGGATGGACAAACGGCAAAGCATAATTGAGGCGGCTCGGGCTCGGTTCCGTTATTACGGGATCGCGAAGACGACCATGCAGGAAGTGGCCACTGACGCGAATGTGGCGGTGGGGACGCTGTATCGATACTTCAAGGATAAGGATGATTTGTGCGCGGCGTGTGCGGACGACTTTGTCGCGCGGCACCAGCGCGAGATCGATGCGGCCCGTAGCGGTGAGGGTTCTCCCGATCAACGCCTGCGGGCTTACATCCTGGGTCGTTATCGCCATTGCAAAGAGGTGGGGACGGAATCTCGGCATGCGGCGGAACTAGCTCGAGCCGTGTTGAAGGTGAAGCCGCAACGATTGGCCGAGGAATCGGCGATGATGCAACGGGCGGTGTTAGGCCTGCTGCGCGAAGGGGTCGAGAAGAAGCTGTTTCAGATCCAAGAGCCAGAACGTGACATGGGGGTATTCTTGCTGTCGGTCGCGTACTTCTTTCCGATCGCGACGGCGAAACCTCCTGAATGGCCGAAGGAAGAGTACTTATTGATGGTGATTGATTGGTTTGTGGAGACGTGGAAGCGCGGGGCGAAGAAGAAATAGCGGGGTGCGGGGGGATGAAGCGTCTCGATTATGATTGCGACCTGAAGTTCGGAACGTCGGTTCGGTCTTGATCGCCGGTCCACGATTCCGGAGCGACAAGTAAGGCAACGGTTTTCAAGACCTCTTTGGAGTGCCCTCTTTTGTATATGCAAATCAACAAGATTACGGAATAGGGTGCGATGAAGAATGGCCAGATGACGTTGCTGGTGACCACGTTCCAGAACAGGAAGTCGCTGATTTTTGCCCGCATGCAGGTGGGGCAACAGGTCACTTTTGTCGCTCGTGTGAAGACGGCCACGAACGCGAACACCATAGTGAAGAGTGTGTAGGACTTCAAACTGTCTGTCGTGACGGCACACCGCGGGCATGGGATCGTGATGCTGCGCGCAGCGAGTTCGACATGCAACGCAGGCTTGCCTTGCGACTGTCGAAAACAGTAGATGGCAGTCTCTGCGATGATGGCAGGATCATTGGTCACATCGCCGAGGTTGATCGCGACGAACGTCCCATCCACCAGTTCCAGAATCAGTACTGGATCGCTCGACAATCCAGCAACGGCGACTTCCTTTAAGTCGGCCCACATGAATCTGCGACGATGTTGTGACCGGACTTCGTCCTCGAGTTCGTTGCCTTCTTCGGTACCGACGAGATCATGAGCAACCTCAATGAAATCGGGCTTGATATTCATCACGTAGGGAATGCCGTCCGGAAAACGGAGGCGATACCCCAAGAGTAGCATCATGACGCCCATTACCGCTCCCGCTGCCAGCAACCACCAGAAGATTGGCTCGACCGGATCGCGACTTTGAAACAAAAAGAGGGCGAGCAGCGAACAAAGCAGGACGAGCAGTACGCCCACACCCAACCAGGCATCGCAAGGTTGCACAGACATCGTCGCTTTGGAGTAGACCTTCACGATGTGATTCACTCTTGAAAAAGATAGACACCACTAATGTTGGCACAAATGAAGGGAGCGGATCCCGTGTTGAGCGACGGCTGCATCTTGTTCAGTTATCGTGCCTGAGATCGAAGGACGTCACGGTCATTGCAGCACCGTTTGCATCACCGGTGGGTCATCGGGCTCGATGAGAATTTGAAATGGGATGGGCTGCACGTCGAGCAATTGCCGCATCGCGGGCTCGGTTCGAAGCATCTCAAATGCGCGCATTAAGCCATCGACGAACTTGGACTGCTGTTCGATTGTGATGGCATCGGTCTGTTCTTCGGTTTCTGTGCCTTCAAACTCCGCATGGAAGTTTGAGAGATATAATCGGCACCCCAAGAGTTGTCGTTTGAGGTCCAAGTCCACCGTAGGGATGATGCTGATCGTCCCATGCCAGACCTGAACCCCCGCTATCAGGCTGTTCCAGCGATCACGGGCGTACCACGTCAACTGATCTGAGAAGAGCGTTGTCCAGAGCGCCGTCAGATCATTGAGAAGCTCCAGGTCGGTTTGAGTATCGCTCTCACCGGCTAGTCGGCGTTGTGAAGGATCTCGATATTGTTCCGTTGACCAGGTGATCATTACGCCGCGTCCGACTGAAAGAGGCGAAGAAGAGATATGCTGAAGCATAACCTACGAGAAAAACTGCACGCACCCTACTGAACCCTCTCGCAGTGGGTTTTCAGCAGCTTCAGGAATTCGCGCATCATCGGGGTGTTGTCGTGCCAGGTGCGGCCGCTGATCAGGTTCTTGTCGATGACGACGGGTTGGTCGACGTAGGTGCCGCCCCATTGGGTGATGTCGAGGGCGCACTTGGCGACTGTGGTCAGCGTTCGGCCTGATAGGCAGTCGGCGGCGGCGGCGATTTCGACTCCGTGACAGACGGTGCAGATTGGTTTGCCAGCGTCGAAGAAGTGTTTCGTTACGGCCTGCAGGTCGCGGTCGTAGCGGATGTACTCGGGGGCTCGTCCTCCTGACAGGAACAGGCCGACGTAGTCGTTGGGGTTGATGTCTCGAAAGGCGACCGTGGCCTGGATGTGATAGGCGGGCTGTTCGCGGGTGATGTCCCAGGGGATGCTGTCGTTCGGCGGGATCTCGTGCATCACGCCGTGATACTTGCGTACTTCCGGTCCGGCGACGACGACTTCAAAGCCGTCTTCGGGCAGTCGAAAAAAGGGGTACAGCGTATCCATCACTTCTGTGGCATCGCCAATCGGCATGAGGACTTTCGGGGACATCGGGTTGGCTCTCTACCAAGAGTTGACTGGTTCTCGTCATGCGGAGATTCGGGTCGCGTTGCTAACCGTACATCCGAGACGGCGTGGTATCCAGTCAATCATAGCGGAGGAGCGATTCTTGTAATCGCTCGGAAAAAGCGTTCTGATGTTCGCCCATTTCCTTTTTTCTGTCGCTGTTCCAGCGGAGTCTCGCACCATGAGTGAAGTTCAACCGACCGTCGATCCTATCGTCCCGCCGACTTCTGTCGATCCGAATCCAAAACCGACTGCCAAGCGATCGCCTGTCGAGCGAGCCCTCGTCTGGGGCGGGATTTTGTTGCTGCTGGTGGTCGTGGGATCCGAGTTGCTGGCTCAGTGGGGCTACAACAGCACCCTGGCTGGACTGGAAGAGACCTTCGACAACGGCCAGACGATGGCGGAGTCGGAATTGTCCGGTCGTGTCCACGGATTTGCGCTTCGCAACGAGGAGAAAGCCGGTGAACTGCGGACGCTCACATTGACCTGGCCGAGTTTGTTTCGGACTTACAAACTGCGATTGCCGATTGCCACCGGTGACGTCCTGTGTGTTGTGGAAACGGAAGGGGGTCACAGAGACCAGATGAAAGAGTTGCCCACGGCACCCATTGCATCGCCGACTCCTGCAGTGGCTACGGGGAATTGATTTGTTGACATTAATGACGTTGAGATCAAGCGGCGGTCACTCAGTCTGTCGACGTTAAATGTCTGCGCTGTTGTGTGCCACGATCTTGGCACCCGGCGAGATTGACTACGTTGACAATTCTCTGATCGTTTCAGCAGCTTGTGTGATAACCCGCCCCTCCCGGCGTTGCCAGTCGGTTCTTCATCGGTAAGACACTGGCGACTCAAAGCCGTCGCCAGATGGCACCCTAATTTTGTGTATCATCGCTTCGCTGTCGTCGTCAGAGTCCGTGTGCTGACGCAGCGCGGCTCGCCCAAGTCGATTTGCGAGACCTCATTTTCATCGTCAACCTACTGGCCGCAGAGTGATCGCAAGGATTGGTCAAAGGGTGGCCGAAATGGGATCTCGGGAAATTCATGAAAAATGAATCTCCGAAGAATCTTTTCGGCGACAGGGCGGGTGAGATTCACGAGAATTGACGAATGGTGGCGAACTGCTTATAGATCAAGCGTCGTTTTTGGGACGGAATGTGTTTGATTTCTTCATGTTGTTGCTAATTCTCGTCCCGCAGACGCCGCCACGATCACGATTAGTCACTCACTAGCTCAGGAAAATTGTCGCCCTTCGGCGGCTTCTTTTGTTGCTTCTCAGGCTTCACGCGGACACCTATTCAATCTGAAGCCAATCGCCGATGCCTGCTCGCCGATCACCCCGCGAATCGGACGTAGCGCCCTATGTTAGAAGAACAGAATCATGCAGATCACAGGTTTTCGGTCGGAATCAGAGGAATTGGTACTGGACGTCGATCAATTGCCAGCGGCGCTGGCAGTGAATCGCGAATCGGGCCAAGTGGCTTTGCGAGGGGAACTCGCCAACGGAACACCAATTCCCGCGACCGTGCCTGCCGACAAAGTCGTCGACGTGCAATCGGTCACACGCGACGATGGTCACGTCGAGTTGACGCTGGCATTCCAAGGCGATGACGGCACGACCATCACGCTGTCGCTGGGTGCCACCGATCAGGTCGACGCCGCGCGAGCCTGGATCGACGAAGTGAAGGCTGCTGTCGCCAAACGCGAACGGAAGCCGCGCCTGAACCCGACGATCGACCCTGGTCAGGGAATGGCCGTGCCGTCAATCATGGAAGACCCTGCCGCAGCGGGCGATGGCCCGGTCCATGTGGCACCCCCATCGCCACCCGCCGCTCCCGTCGAAATTCCGTATGAGCAGCACGCGATCGACGCGGACCTGGAAAAAGAGTTGGAAGCAGCGATGGCGGGTCAAATGGACTCGCCCACTGCTCCACCCGTCGGTGCCGTGGCACCATCACCTCAGTCGGCCGTTTCCGAACTGCCGGAATCCGAAGATCAGCTCGAAGCCGGAACCAAGCTGAAGGCGAAAGTTCAGAGCGTGACCGCCGAAGATGTCTTCTGCGAAGTCGGCTTTCGCTGCCCTGGTGTGCTGCCCGCTCGCCAGTTCCCTCAAGGGAAGCAACCGCGGATCGGCGAAGAGTTTCTTGTGGTCGTCGAAAAGTATGACGCCGAAAGCGGCGTGATCATCGTCAACCTCCCGAAGGCGACTCGTCGCGTCAAAGGAAACTGGGAAGAACTGACTGTCGGCCAGGTGGTCGAGTGCATGGTCACCAAGACCAACAAGGGTGGACTGGAAGTCAACATCGGCGCGTTGCGAGCGTTCCTACCCGCCAGCCAGGTCGACCTTGGATTCTCACCCGCCTTGGAAACGTATGTTGGCAAGAAGCTGACGGTGCAGATCACCGAAGTGAACGCCGCCAAGCGAAACCTGGTGGTCAGCCGCCGCATCATTCTGATTGCCGAACGTAAAGAGCTGGCTGTCAATTTCTGGCAGCAGGTTGAAGTCGGTCAGCAGTACACCGGGACCGTCAAAACGATCAAAGACTACGGTGCCTTCGTCGATCTGGGCGGAGCCGACGGCTTCCTGCATATTGGCGAAATGAGCTGGACGCGCGTCAAGCATCCATCCGAAGTGCTGCAGGAAGGTTTGCCGGTTGAAGTCGTCGTGCTGTCGCTGGATCGTGAAAAGCAGAAGATCGGCTTGGGAATGCGACAACTGGCCCAGAACCCGTGGGCGGGCGTCGAAGACCGTTACCCAATGGGCAAGCAGGTCAGCGGCAAGGTGACTCGCGTCTCCGACTTCGGAGCGTTTGTCGAACTGGAGCAAGGTGTCGAAGGCCTGGTCCACATCAGCGAACTGGATCACCAGCGCGTCCGCAAGGTCAGCGACGTGGTCTCAGTCGGGCAAGAGATTCTGATGCAAGTGTTGGAAGTCGTTCCAGATCGACAACGCATCAGCCTGTCGCTGAAGGCCCTGAAGCAGAAGCCAGAAAAGCCAAAAGACGAAGACATGGCTCCGTCGCAGGGTCAACAGTACGAACGCAAGCGAAAAGAACCGCTGCGTGGGGGCAAGACCAGCGGCGAGAATGGTGGCGGCCTGTTCGGCAACCCTGGCGATTTTGGGAAGAAGTAGCTTGCCGTGAAGCCAATCATCGTAGGTTATGCTTCAGCATAACATTCTTCGGTGTTGGTTCGGGGCTTTGACTCCCGGTGCGAAAAGTTATGCTGAAGCATAACCTACAAAGATGACTTAGAACCAAATGCAAAGCCCGGCTTGTTCTCAAGCCGGGCTTTGTGCATCTTGTGAACTCAGAATGCCGAGTGATTGTTGGAATGGTTTCGCTGACCGACTCGGCCTCGCCCAACGGTGCATCATGAAACATCCCAACCTTTGGCTCTTCATGCTGGGCCTTTGCGTGATGATGGCACCGCTGATCGGCTTGATGAATTTCTTCCAGATACTCGATCTGGCCGATCTTCCGTTGCCCTCGATTCAGATCCTGAGAACGATCGTCGGTGCGACTGTGTTCGTTAGTTTGGGAGTCGGTTTTTCTATCATGGTGATCGCCATAAACCGGATCGGTCGAACACCACGTGAAGAACGAGTGAACGGAGACAACTCACGGAGAATTGAATGATGCGTCATCGTTATTGGTTGAGTTGTCTTTGTGTGGTGGCTCTCGTCTCGGCAGTGGGTCTGATGGCTGCTGATAAGGCTGCCAACGAAACACCGATTTCCGTGCGATCTTTCTCTCGAAATAATGTGATCGGTCTGTTGGGTGTCCCATTGGGAACAGTTGTCCGGATCAGCGGCGTGGCACATGACCCTCAGTCAAAACTGAAGGTCTGGATCTTGGAGATTGATCGCGTGAATGGTCGGCAGCTCAAACAAAGAGTGAGCTTCTCCGTGTTTCCGCAGTACGCCGAAGAGATCGAGTCGCTGGGTAAGTTTGAGTGCTACGCCGCAGAGTACGGCGGATTCGAAGGTGATCGACGGAACCCGGACAAATTTGATGTTGAAGACCCTGCACAGACTAGCACGTCTCACGAGATCAGATATTGCCCAAGCCTGCACATCTGCAAGTTGAAGGATAGAAGGCCTACTCCTGCTCCGATTCCCACTCCCGCCCCTCAGCGTTGATGAAACCACAATGACCTAGCGGCTCAGCAGGAGCTTCGCCCTCCCATGCTGATCGATGAACCCAAACACAGAGCTCAGCTTGCTCTCACACTGAGCTTTGTGCATCTTGTGATCTGATGCCGACGAGGACTCCGCACACGGAGTGTGCGGTCTACATTGATCACTGCCTTGGACTGTTGCCATGCGATGGACATTACCACTTACCAGTTTGGCCCTTTGCCTGATCGTGGGCTGTGGCACGGACCTGCCTGCCAAGGCAACTCCGACACCAGCGGTGACTGCTGTGGATGTCGTGCCGGCCGAGGATGATGCGGAGGCCGGGGTCGCCAAGATCACGACGAGTGACGAAGTGACTTCTGAGACGAAGCCAACGACACGTGGCCTGGATTGGCCGTGTTTTTTGGGTCCGCATGGAACCGGGATCTCTGACGAGACTGGGTTGCTGGATGAATGGCCTGCGGAAGGGCCTCGTGTTGTTTGGGACAAGAAGATTGGCAAGGGGTATAGCTCGCCGTCGATTCTGGGTGACAAGTTGGTGATTCATCATCGGCTGCGCGACATGGATGTCATTGAATGCTTGCGCACGGACAACGCCGAGCCGATCTGGAAGTACGAGTACGAGACGGATTTCTCGGACCCGTATGGCTATAGCAACGGACCTCGTTGCTCGCCCCTGCTGACTGAATCGCTGTGCTACACGTTTGGCGCTCAGGGTCGTCTCGTTTGCTTGAATCTCAAGACCGGTGAACTCGTCTGGGAACGGGATACGGCGACCGACTGGAAGGTGCCACAGCAGTTTTTTGGAGCGGGATGCACGCCGATTCTGGAGGGAAACCTGTTGCTGGTGCTGGTTGGCGGTCAACCCAATTCGGGCGTGGTGGCGTTCGATGCGGCGACCGGCAAGACGAAGTGGGAAAGTGTTGGCAAAGAGACTTGGGATGGCGCGATCACGGATGGCCCGGGCAATCGACCGTTGAAGTGGACCGACGACGAGATGGTGGTCAGCTATTCGTCGCCGATCGCGGTCACAATCCACGGCCAGCGACATGTCCTCTGCCTGATGCGCCAGGGGCTGGTGTCGCTGGACCCGAAAGATGGTCGCGTCCGCTTCAAGTACTGGTTCCGTTCGCGAACGCACGAATCGGTGAACGCGGCGCGGCCGGTCGTTGTGGACGATCGGATCTTCTTGTCGGCCGCTTACGAAACAGGCATGGCGCTCTTGAAGGTTCATCCTGATAACACGAACTATGATGTGGTCTGGCGTGACAAGCGCGGGATGTCGACTCACTGGTCCACCCCGATCTATCAGGATGGTTGCCTGTACGGCTTCAGTGGTCGGCACGAGCAGGAAGGGATGTTGCAGTGCGTCGACATTGAGACTGGCGAGCGGGTGTGGGAGACGAATGGCTACGCAGGAAAAGTGGAAGATCTGTCTCTGGAAGTTGATCGCACCACAGGTCAGATCATGGATACGAAGACAGGTACGACAGTCCCCTTCCCCACGTATGGCCGCGGTTCTGCGACACTCGCCGAAGGGAAGTATTTCATCCTGGGCGAACATGCAACGTTAGCGTTGGCGAAGATGAGTCGAGAAGGCTGGAAGGAGATCAGCCGGACCTCGTTCAACAAAGTCAGATACCCGGGCCCGACGTGGGCTTCGCCTGTATTGGCTCACGGACGATTGTATCTGCGTAGTGAAGACTGCTTGAGGTGTCTGGATGTTGCGAAGCCTGTTGTTGCCGAGTGAGCGATTGCGCAGGAATCGCCGACGGACTTAGGCGAGCCGCGCTGCGTCAGCACGCGGACTCTTCCCCGTGAAGTGAATGCGGCTATGCGCAAATCAATTCGGCTTAGGTTCAGCGTCGCGT
>DASYEA010000174.1:0-4245 GCA_036499265.1 Schlesneria sp.
TCTGGCCATCGTTTCCGATCCGGTATGCCACACGACGTGGTCAGATCGGCGGCACGTCAAAGCCAGCCGCCGCAGTTCCAGCTTCCATTCCGGCCGCAACGCCTGCAACCGGCGGTGGCGGCAACGCTGCACCGAGCAACCCTGGATTCTAAAGTTTTCGTTCGCGGCTCGCTGGTGGCTGTAAGCTCTGTCGGACGAAATGCGAACCGACCGCGGTTACAATCGCGGCATGAACATTATTACCGCTTCCGGCGATCAACGAATCCCGGCCCTGCGTCTGTTGTTTGCTCGGTTTCCCGCTGAAGAGCAGGAAGGTCGCGTCCGCGATGCGCTGGCGGCGAACGAACGGGGAACGCTGCATTTTGATCATTTGGTGCTCGCAGAATCCGAAGGGCTACCGGTCGGCAGTGCCCTGGCGATGCTGCAATCGGACGGCGTGGCGCTCGTGTGGCCTCCGGTGGTCAGTTGCGGGGCCACCAACCCGGTTGTTGTAGAAGATCTGTTGATGAGCGAACTCTGCTCCCGGATCGACGCTGCGTCGGCCCGATTGGGGCAGTGCCTGCTGGCTCCCGATGACGACATTGAGGCAGCGACGCTGGGTCGGCACGGATTTGAGCGAGCTACCGATATGTTTTTCATGGCCCGCGGGATCGCTCCCGAAGATCTAACCGATATCGATCGGTCGAATGAGAAGATCCGGTGTGAGAAATTCACACCTGAGACCACGGCCCGATTCGTGCAATTGATTGAACAGACCTATCAAGGGAGCCTGGACTGCGCGTACCTGAACGGGATCCGCACCGGGGACGAAGCGATCGTCAGCCACAAGCTGTCAGGCGAGTTTCATCCGGACTGCTGGTCGCTGTATACGGTGGATGGCCACGACGCCGGAGTCGCGATGTTGAACGATCATCCCGATCAAGACGCGGTGGAACTGGTTTACATCGGCGTCGCTCCACACGCGCGTGGACAGGGCTTGGGACGGCGAATGCTGCACGACGGGATTCGGGACGCCGTGGGCCGCGGTCGCGCGGTGATATTTCTGGCGGTCGATTGCGAAAACCGCTTTGCGAATGCACTTTACGGCGAGTTCCAGTTTGCCGAGCTCGCACGTCGCCGAGTTATGCTGCGACATCCCTTCGGTTTGGCACGGTAGTAATCCACAGCTTTTGCACATTGGCTGCAAGGGGCTGTCGAGGTCAGCAAAAGGATGATTTCTTCTCGAACTCGTCCAATCACAGGGACTTTCGCGGTTACGTTCTGATCGTCAAAAAAATTTAAAGAGTTGATGAAGGTTCAAGGTTTGACATGGGCGTCCAACGAAGTAGGATCGTGCCCACAACGCGACTGTTCGCGACCCTGCGAACTGTTAATCGCAGTTGCTGGAAACAATCCATCAGGTCAAGCCCGACCGTCTTCTCTCGAACCTCTGAACTTCGAGTTACCGCCTTTCGTAAAGCGATGAGATCATCGTCTGCGAAATCGGTGCGCGCAGAGGCCGAGATAAGCCGACGACGGCTCCGTTTGGGGGTAGCAAGATGCAACCCGGCATGACGCCGACATTGTACGTGGACACGACTTCCACGTCCGAATCGACATCAGTTCCCCCAGTTGATCTGGGGGAGCAATCCAATCCGGAATTGGTCTCTGCCATCTTCGCCGAACTGCAGGCGTTGCTGGGAGAGAAGCGGTACACACTATGGATCGAAGGCAAAATCGGCCTGTCGATCTGTGACGACGCATTGACAATCACCGTCGGCAGCCCGTTCCTGTTGAGCTGGATGCAAAAGCAGTTCAAGGATTCGATGACCGCAGCCGCTCGCAGCGTGCTCGGCCATTCGGCTCGCGTGGTATTCGCCGTCGATGCGTCGCTGGCCATCGGCCGCAGCGGCGTCGTCGCGACCGAGCCAATTGGTGCGTCGCCGCGGCTGCCCGAGCCACCAGCGGCAACGTCGCGCCCGATGGCTGCGAAGTCACCAGCGGAACTGCAGAATGCGATTCTGGGTGCTGCGAATACGATCCCTTTGGGAACTGTCGGAGCGTTGCCTGGCTCGGCTCAGCGGTCGACTGGTGCGGGATTGCCACTGACTGGTCAAAGCCGTGGCCGTCGGTTGGCGGAACTGAACGATTTTATCGCCGGGCCGCAAACTGAACTGGCGCTGACAGCAGTGCGACAAGTCGCGGCGGGTCAGGCAACGTTGTTCAACCCGCTCTACATTCACGGCCCCGTCGGTTCCGGCAAGACTCATCTGCTGGAAGGGATCTGTCGGCAACTGAAGCGGAGCCAGCCCACGGCCAACGTGATGCTGCTGACATCCGAAGCGTTCGCCAACTATTTCACGCAGGCGTTGCGAGACCGTTCGCTGCCCAGCTTCCGTCAACGGTTCCGCGGCGTCGACGTGCTGCTGGTCGATGACATCGAGTTCTTCGAATCGAAGCGCGTGTTTCAGGAAGAGTTCCTGCACACATTCGCCGACCTCGTCGATCATGGTCGACAAGTCGTACTAACGGGTTCGCGTCATCCGCGATTGCTGACAAAGCTTGGCGACGAACTGGCGACGCGGTTCTTGTCCGGGTTAGTTTGCCGTCTGGAAGTTCCCGATGTCGCGACTCGACAGAAGATCGTCGATACCAAAGCGGCCCGCATGACGGGTGACTTTGCTCCGGAAGCTTTGCAGTACATCGCTCAACGATTTCAGGGGAACGTGCGCGAACTGGAAGGGGCCTTGAACTGCCTGCAGACGTATCACTCGATGACGCACAAGCGGGTGACGTTGACTCAGGCCCGCCAGATCCTGGCTGACCTGGAACGCGATTGCTTGCGAATCGTGCGACTGGCTGACATCGAACGAGTGATCTGCAATCTGTTTGGCGTGAAGTCGAAAGACTTGGCTTCGGAAAGTCGCGTTCGGACGGTCAGCCAACCGCGGATGCTGGCGATGTTTCTGGCTCGCAAGCACACGCAGTCGGCCTACACAGAAATCGGCCAGCACTTCGGCGGTCGCAATCACAGCACCGTGATGTCGGCCGAGCGAAAAGTGCAGCAATGGCTGGATGAGAACTCGACGATCCAAGTCGCATCGCAGTCCTGGACGATCGGCGAGATCCTGTCGACGATCGAGCAGCAGTTGCTGGCGGGTTGAAATGTGGCGCGTGGACGCGCCTGGTACCTGGAACACGGCACTCGGAGAGTGCCTTCTACTTTGCGGACTGCTGGACAGGGTTTTCGGCCGCCGGTAGTCTGCTGCGCATGAACGATAAAACCGCCTTGTCGAATTCGTACCCGTTGTTTGTTCGCCGCGATCTCGACGGCTTTTTTGGGTTGTTTGTCGACAACCTGATTCAGTTGTTGCTGATCCTGACGCTGTGCAGATTCTTGTGCGGGATGACCGGTGATGCAGCTTATCTGCTGTATCGCCATATTCTGCCAGGCGCGGCCGTCAGCATTCTGATCGGCAACCTGTTCTATGCGTGGCAGGCTCATCGCCTGGCCAAGGCGACCGGGCGCAGCGATGTCACTGCGCTCCCCTATGGAATCAACACACCGTCCCTGTTGGTCTACGTCTTTTTTGTGATGGCCCCCGCCTTTGATCAAGGAAAGTCTAGGGGCCTATCGCCCGAAGAGGCAGCAAAGGTGGCTTGGGAACTGGGACTGGTCGCCTGCATCGGAAGCGGGTTGATCGAGCTATTCGGCGCGTTTATCGCCGAGTCTGTTCGCAAGCGGACGCCACGAGCGGCCTTGCTCTCTACACTGGCAGGGATCGCGATCAGTTTCATCTCGATGACGTTTGCCCTGCAGATCTTTCAAAAGCCACTGATCGCCTTGCTGCCGCTGGCAATCGTGTTGATCACCTACTTCGCTCGAGTCCCCTTTCCGTTTCATCTGCCTGGGGGGTTGGTCTCGGTTGTGTTAGGAACCGGAATCGCCTGGATCGTGACGGCGATCACGTTGAACTGGCCGGATGCTCCGGCGCAGCTCAAAAACTCGGCGATGGATTTTACGCTGATCCAGACGGCTCGCGAGCAACTCGGTTTTTACTTGCCGACATTCGTGGGAGACAAGCTCTGGCTGAGACTCGCCGATCCCGCGCAGTGGGTGGGAATGCTGTCGGTGATCGTTCCCATGGGATTGTTCAATCTGATCGGCAGCTTGCAGAACATTGAATCAGCCGAAGCGGGGGGCGACAGCTATGGCACTCGATCATCGCTGGCTGCGAATGGCATCGGCACAATCTCGGCTGCGCT
>DASYEA010000175.1:0-3797 GCA_036499265.1 Schlesneria sp.
TTGGTTTGGGCAGCGATTTTCACATCACTCGCAGCAATGACCGTGACGATGAGCACACCAAGCCCTCTCGTGACTTTTGGCCTCTCATTTCTGGTGACGCCGATTGTCGTTGCGATTGAAATGCGAAAGACCTCATACCACGGCATCGCTTGGCAGACGATCAATCCCAATTTGCCGAACTGGTGGAACGCCCATTTCATTGCATCGGTCCCAGTCGACACCGACACCCTCCCGTCGTAGCCATAGGCCCATCAAACAGAAAGGGCCGCCTGATTGGCGGCCCTTAACCCTCTGCGCGATACTGGATCAGTCAGGTCGTTTCGGACGATCGCCGCCATCGGAACGTCCGCCCGAACTACCGGGACCATTGGGGCGACCTTCACCGGGACCGCCTGGGCCGCCAGGTCCGCCCCCGCGTCGTTGAGCCACGTCCTGCGCGAACTTGGCCAGTTCGTCATGACCCAATTTGCCATCTTTATCCGCGTCAAACTGCATCGCATGTTCGATGAACCGCTCTGGACCAGGCGGCCCGCCCGGCCCCTCGGGTCCACGTCCCCCGTCGGGACCACGACCACCCCGATCACCTTGGCCACCACCATCCCGGCCGGCACCCGTTCGACCTTGTTGTCCACGAGCATCCCCACCGCGTCCAGAGGCGGGGTTCCGGCCGTCATTACCACGCCCGCGATCTCCTCCCGCAGTGGGTCCACGGTCGCCGGGACCACCAGGCGCACGCTCACCGGCAGGGGGGCGAGGGCGCATCTCCTCATCAGCCAGCTTGCCATCCTTATTGGTATCCAGCTTCGCCAGCGACTCGGAGGCCCCCTTTAACTCGTCGGCGGAAATCACGCCGTCTCCGTCAGCGTCCAGTACCGTGACAAAGGGATTCGGAGGTGGTCGGAAATCGCCGCCCCGCCCGCCACCGCGCGGCCCATCAGGAGGTTGTGCCACGGCAATTGCGGCACCAGCGATTAGCAAGCTCAGCGTCCACGCGAATCTCTTCATTTTCGTCATCCCCTCAACAAGCGACTTGGAATCCATCTGTGACACACAGACAGAAATCAACGACTAGTAAATCAAGACTTATTCCACGATGCGGAAGGCATCATTCCGCTTAAACACCAACGTCCCACCGCGACCGGGGTTCTCAAATTCGATATGACAATCCAACGATACACCAACCGCGGCGTCCTCAGGAATTTGTAGATCAACAGTTACGACGTTACCCGTTCGCTCAACTCGAACGGCTTCGTATGGGCCAAACTGAACCCACTCGGGCTTACCCATCGGCAGCCCACCGAATCGAGCATTCGCAGGAACAAGTTGAATCTGAACAGTCTGCTTCTTCCCGCGTCCCGCAGTGGCCGGCTTCACCGAGGCGATCACCTTGTCCAGACGACTATCGCCCGATGAATTGTCTTGAATCGCCCCCTCGCCACCGCCGCGCCGCAATTCGTGGCTATTCGAAGGTTCGACAACACCGGCATAGCCTCCAATTACATAGGGGAACCGCCCCGGCGTGACGTGATAGTGGTAGCCGCGCACATTGTCGTGATGGCCGTTACAAACATCCAGCGCCGTTGCCCCCTTCAGATCCTTGGCCTTCACTCCAGATTCTTCGTACGGCCCATAAATCGGAAACCCGTCCCAGGCAAACCCGATGATCGGTGAATGCTGCTTGCCATCGTCGGAAAACGGTGACTTCACGCAACTGGGATACTTGTGATAATGGTAAACTCCATGCTGCTGAGGGTGTCCGCAACACGAATCAAGCCACACTTCAGAATACCCTGCAACCGCGTTCATCCCTCCCGCTTCGAATGGATTGAAAAACACGACACCATTCAACGCCATCCCAATTGGGCCCATCGGCACCCGCGTGACCTTCCCCGCCAGCTTTGGTTCCAGTGGCAGCCGAAAATGAAAATCCTGCACGCGAATCGTGTTGGGGTTACCGCTATTCGGAAACTTCGCCGTGGGGTGATTGGGATAACCTTGGCTATCAATGATCACGAACTGCGCATCATGGCTGATCCGAACATTGTCGATACCGTCCTTGTTCGAATCCTTGGCGTGATACGAAAACAGATCCACAAAATGGTCGCCATCGCGATAGTAATAGACCGGCTTGTCACCCCGTTTGACGTACCATTTGCCACCAATAGACTGCAGATCTGCAGGAACTTCTTCCGCCGCCTTCAACAAGCCACCCTGCAAGCAGATCAACGAGGCCAGCACCAGGCGCAGCCGTGGAGAATTGGAAAGCATCAGAATTCCAGCACGATGTGAATCTTTCGACCGACAACCAAGCGATCTTTCGCTGGCAGGCATAAACACCAGCGAATCAGAAAGGTTTCGGCGAATTCACCAATTTGCTTTCGCAATCTTGATCCGTCGAAACTGGTCCGCGTAGCAAAGTTCGCCAGCAGGCTGGGCCCGCACCATCCAGAGGGCGCTACTGACTGACGCTCAGTTAACTACGGATGCGCGCTGCCGGTCATGGATGCAGGTGGCCTAACGCTGACGGCGACTAGCTCGGTATGCTGTGTTTAATCATCCCCAGACATTGTTCAGAACGATTATTATCCATGCTTCGATTTGCCGCCCAGAACCTTCTCAGCCGTCCCGTCCGTTCCCTGTTGGCGTTGCTCGGCCTCACCGTCGCAATCATGGGAATGGTCGGGTTGTTTTCGATCGCGGTGGGCATCGACGATACGCTCAAAAGCTCATTTGGACGAATTCCCGGGCTGGCCGCGATGCAACCCGGGGCTCCCATCCCATTGTTCTCGCGGATCCCCTCCAGTTGGTCCGACGAGATCGCTGCCGTGAAAGGAGTCCGCATCGTACGTCCTGAAGTGTGGGCTCGAGCCCAGCTTGTGGAAGGGAAGCCCACCTTCAGCCCTCCGCGTCTGCTGTTCGGGCTCGACATCGAACAAACCCTGGCGCTCAAGAAAGCCGTCTATCGAGATGACATCATCAAGGGGCGTTTCTTATCTCTGGCCGATCGAGGAACCTTCAACTGCGTCGTCAGTCAACAGATCGCCGACGCGTTTCACAAGCAGGTCGGCGATCCACTACGAGTCGATACCTACAACCTGACGATCGTCGGCATCTATCGCTGCAATTCCTTATTGCTGGACGTCGCGATCGTCCTTGACCAGGCCGCAGTCCGAAAGATCTCCAAAATGGAAGATCGATTCATCACGTCCGTCTACTTCGAACCCGATGGGACTGTGGCAAATCCAGAATTGATCGAAGCGGTCCAAGCCAAGTTTCGCGGACGAAACGTTGGCCATTCCAAAGGACTGGACGCGCTGACAAGTGGTGGCCCGATCGATCTGCTCAACGCAGCCGCCACACTGCTGCAGGGCTCTGCCCCGACGGAATCGCCACCTGATCCTGCCGCACCGCCCGAAGAAGCATTGGAAATCCGCTCGGCCAGCGACTGGGGTGAAAAGGTGAAGGAACTCAGCAGCGACCTCGACATCTTCCTTTACCTGATGACAGGCATCGGCGTCGTCATCGCGTTGCTCAGCATCTTGAATACCATGCTGATGAGTGTCGCCGAACGGATGATCGAGTTCGGTGTCCTGAAAGCAAACGGCTGGTCCGCCTGGGACATCCTGCGACTGATCACTTGGGAAAGTGCGCTGCTCGGCATCTTCGGCGGAACCTGTGGTTGCCTGCTTGGCTGGGCAGTCGTCCAGTTTGCAAACTGGCTGCTGCCGACAAAGCTGCACCTGTACGCCAGCCCGGGGTTGTTGCTCTTCAGCCTGGGCTTCAGCACGTTCTTAGGA
>DASYEA010000176.1:0-3330 GCA_036499265.1 Schlesneria sp.
ACAACCTCACCTTCCTTCGCGATCTTCGCTTCTGGATCGGCCGCAGGCTCAGCTTGTGCATCCCCCGCCTTTTCGGCGACTTGTTGCTGAACAACAGCGGCTTCCTTGTCTTTGATCTGCGCCAACAATTCCGGGATGACCAGGGCCGAATAGCTCATGGCAATTGCGAAATAGGTACAACAGACGGCGATCACCTGATAGATCGCCCCCCCTCGCCCGCCAGAGCAACTCCGAACAGCGGTTCCTACCATATATCCGACGAGAATCGAGATCAGACCAATCTCGTAGCCAGTTAATTTGAGGATGGTGAAATAGATCAAGAATCCGGCGATCGACGCAGCCAGCCCACCGAAGCAAGCTTTTACGAAACGAGGGAAACCCGCGCCACCCGTGAAGTGGGCTTTCACCGCGGTGCTGCAAGGCTCGCAGAGGATCGCGCCATTGACCTGATAATACTGGTCGGAGATTTCCTGGTGGCAAGTAGCACAAGTCGCCCCGTCGGCGGTCGGCTCAGCGTATTCCGCCTCATCGAGTTGAAGTTCACGGGCGTCGGCCTCAATCGGTGTCTGGTCGTTCATCCCGCGGATTCCAGAAAAGGTGTTTGAATTCGCTCGCCGCTAAGATTCTTAACTCTCCACTATTGAACGCGATTCTGCACGCAACTTCCAGCGATCATTAAGCGAGCCGCGCAACCACGGCGAAGTTTGAAGCACTGCGACTAAATTAGTTAGGTCCACAACTCGATCGGAGTGCTCGTCTTCTGGGAGGGCGCGGCTCCTGCCAAGCCGCTTAGTCTCGTTGCAGTTGACCGCCAAACAGGCCACTCCGTTGTTGTGGAAGATCTATTTAGGATCGATTCCTCCACAACACAACGTTGAACAGGCGGCCAACTCGACTCCTTGCCATCAATAAGTTCAACGAGAGGAAGCAGAGAATCGGACGATCGGCATTCGGGCCTGAATCCGTGCGATTTGTCTTGCCCGTTCAAGTGACTTGGGAGCGACAACAGTTATGATGCCGTACTTGTTAACAGGTCCAGGATCGGAATGAATGCAGGTGCTTCCCTCCGTTCCTGAAGCGGTTTACGGATGTCGCGAATTTCCGCCGATGCGATTCACGACCTGTATTCATCACATTCCAGCAATAATTTAACGAAAGAAACCAAATGCCAAAGATCCTCGTCCTTTACTATTCGATGTATGGCCATGTCGAAACGATGGCGGGCGCGATCGCCGAGGGTGCTCGATCTGTTGACGGTGCCGAAGTCATCCTCAAACGAGTCCCCGAAACGATGCCACCCGACGTGGCCCAGAAGTACGGAGCAAAGCTCGACCAGGCCGCTCCAGTCGCCTCCCCGAAAGAACTCGGGGATTACGACGCAATCATCTTCGGCTCACCCACCCGGTTTGGAAACATGACCGCCCAGATGCGCAACTTCCTCGACCAAACCGGCGGCCTGTGGGTGCAAGGGGGACTCGTCGGCAAGGTCGGCAGCGTCTTCACCAGCACCGGGACCGGCGGCGGCAATGAGAGCACGATCATCAGCTTCGTCACCACCTTAATGCATCACGGCATGATCTACGTCGGCTTACCGTATTCATGCCCCGAGCTCGCCGATATCACGGAACTCAAAGGCGGTTCCCCCTGGGGCGCGGCCACCATCGCAGGTTCCGACGGCAGCCGACAACCCAGCGCGAAAGAGTTGGCAATGGCCCGTTTCCAAGGCAATCACGTCGCCATCATCGCCAAGAAACTTTTTGGATGAGGTCGAAGCCAGATCAACGAGAAAGACGAGCCTCCCAGTACTCCGCGACAGAGTGGCCGAAACGGCATGGGTGCCAGAGTATCTATAACGGATTATTTTTGATTAAGGTGGCGACGGAGAGTCTGGTTGCGGATGCACTACCTAATGAACGTCGCTCCGATAACTCTCCGTCTTAAAGACGCAGCGTACGAATCACATCTTGAACGGCTGGAACCAGCTCCTCTTCGAACCAGGGGTTCTTGGCGAGCCAGATCTGGTTGCGAGGAGAAGGGTGTGGCAATGGGAGATAGCCCAGCGGCAGATACTCTTTCCACGATTTGACGGTATCGCGAAGTGTCGCTTTTCGACATTCGCTCAAATAATGCGCTTGAGCATATTGTCCAATTAACAGTGTCAGTCGAATGTTTGTCAGATGTGTATCGAGCACCTGGTGCCAGAGTGAAGCGCATTCCGGACGTGGTGGATTGTCGCCAGATTTTGCCTTGCCCGGGTAACAGAATCCCATCGGAACAAGCGCTACCTTCCGCGGATCGTAGAACTGAACGGCGGTCAGGTCGAGCCAGCCGCGCAGGCGGTGACCTGATCGGTCGTCCCACGGAATGCCGGTCTCATGAACTCTTCGTCCCGGCGCCTGACCCACTATCCGCAAACGGGCCGACTGATGGGCTTGGACAATCGGCCGTGGACCACAAGGCAAATGATCGGCGCAATGCCGGCACGCCCGGATGTCCGTCAGCAATTGGGTGAGCGTTTCCTGCATAGTCCACAAACTTCAAGCTGCATGAACGATCAAAATAGCGTTGGCTGATCGGACGGGTAGGTAATCGATGTCCCCTCGACACGTGCAAAGGGCGTCAACGTGTGCATCCGATAGTTGGTCTCAGAAAGTATTTCGACGACCGGCACACCGCGCACATTGAGTGCGTCGGCGACCAGCGATCGATGACAGCGCCATGGGACTGCCTCCGCACACATGATCGCCAGCCGCTCTCGTCGACTCATCTGAATCAGCGTTTCCAACGCGTCCTGAAATGACGCGGTCTGCATGTAATCCGCGTAGCCTTGAAAGCTCTTGTTTCGCCAGCCGCCATTGGGAGAATCAGGACGCGCGTGCCGCAGTCCACCCAGCGCCTGAAGATGTGCATATTCAACTTGCTCGCAGGCCAGGCTGCTGGCTAATTCGTCGCTGTTGAATTGCGGGTTGTGGCGCGAACGCGGCATCGTTCGAATGTCCGCAAGCAGTGCGATGCCGTAGGTTTTCAACAGCGCGATGAATCGCTCAATGGGCAATGTCGAATGCCCGAGCGTGAAGATCGCACCATCCGGCCAACGAGCGTCTTGCGGAAGAGGATGTTTGTACATGAATACTCCACTCCCAAAAAGTTGGCCTCCTCCAACAATATACCGCCATAGTCAAGGTGAGGCGGGATCAACTCCCGCAGTTTCATCTGCGTGAAACTGGTGGCGATGAACGCTCAGTGAGTCGTAACGCCAAAGAAAAAGCAGAGAGAGTCGAAACCAGACCGAGCAGAGCCAATCAGGCTCATTTCCGTCTACTTTCGACT
>DASYEA010000177.1:0-4311 GCA_036499265.1 Schlesneria sp.
GGTTGTGTCATGCAGCCGTGAGCGGGGGTTGTGTCATGCAGCCAATTATACTGTACTCTGAACCGAGCACTGAATAC
The DNA here is from genome assembly GCA_036499265.1 of Schlesneria sp. Classification (GTDB taxonomy): domain Bacteria; phylum Planctomycetota; class Planctomycetia; order Planctomycetales; family Planctomycetaceae; genus Schlesneria. The sequence continues at coordinate 78 of DASYEA010000177.1, forward strand.
TCCTGCTTCCGACCCCGTCAACGCAACTTAGACTGAACGTTGTCGACAATGGCGTCATCAGACATTGCGAAAATGTGAAATCGGATTTAAGCACTCTTCGCCAGTCAAGGTACAATACGGCGGGTCCTCAGTTCGATTGGTGCGGGTACAAGGATCACCTCATGAACTACTTACTGATTGTCGACGATTCCCCGATGGATTCGCATCTGGCTCGCAGTCTGCTGGAAAAGCAGTTTTCCGAGCGAATCAAATTCGCAGTCAATGGCTGGGAGGCGCTCGAACAGATTGAGGAACAGCTGCCGCTGATTGTCATCACCGACCTGCAGTTGCCCGAGATGGATGGCCTGCAACTGACAGCGCGGATCCACGAACGATTTCCGACCGTCCCCGTCTTGTTGATGACAGCTCACGGCAGCGAAGAGATCGCAGCCGAAGCACTGGCCCGTGGTGCCGTGGATTACGTTCCCAAGTCGATGCTTGCCACAGAGCTTTGCCGCGCCGTCTCCAGTGTCCTGGCTGTGTCCAAAGGAGGCACCCGCGATCAAGCGGTGCAGCGCTATCTAAGTCGCGAGGAGTTTCAGTTTGACTTAGACAATGATCCGGCATTGATTACGCCGCTTGTCCTGCAGCTACAAGATTCTGTCAGGCTGATGGGCTTGGTTGGTGAGACGCAAGGGATGCGACTGGCGAAGGCCTTAACCGAAGCTCTGCGGAATGCCATGTTTCACGGCAATCTGGAACTGACGACTGAAGAATGGGATGCCGTTCGTCCGGCTCCCGCCAATGCCGATATTGTGAAGCAGCGAATGCAAGATCCACTCTACGGCAGCCGTCAAGTCATCGTGACCGCCAGTGTGACGCAGTACTTCGCTCAATTCTCGATACGCGACGAAGGCCGCGGATTCGATACCAACACGATTCCCGATCTGTCCCGCGACCCCTCGCAACTCACCAGCAATCAGCGACGCGGACTGGTCCTGATTCAAGCTTTTTGCGACGAAGTCTATTTCAACCGACGTGGGAATGAGATCACTCTCACCAAGTGCCGATGTTCCGATAAAGTTGCCTCCAACTGATTCAGTAACTCGACCGACGGATCAACCATGAAAATCTCTTTGACGAGTGTTTCGGTGAACGACCCCCTTCACGCGTTCAAGTTCTACACCAAGGTGTTGGGCTTCCGGGAAAAGATGTACATGCCAGAGATGAACCTGGCGATCATCGTGTCGCCGGACCAACCGGACGGAACCGCCTTGCTGCTGGAGCCTCGTGGCAACTACGGCAGCAAAGAGTTCTTCGATGGCATCTATCAGGCCGGGTTGCCAGTAATTGTCTTTGGAGTCGAAGACGTGCAACAAGAATATGAACGGCTGAAGGGGCTGGGGGTACAGTTCACCAAACAGCCGAAGACGAACGAATGGGGAACAGAAGCCGTTTTCGATGATACCTGCGGCAACCTGATTCAGATTCATCACCCTTAGAGCCCATCCCACTCAACTGTTGCGTCCCGCGAGCAGAAACCGCTTAGTCTAACCCATGTTTCAACGCGACACGCACTAGGTTGCCAATCCGGCGAAGAACCCGGCGGCCGCCCAATCACGAAACCAAGCAGTCAGTTCGTCCGCCGTCACGACCGCTTGTGAGTTCGCTGCCATCAACTGGTCCAAGGCCTGCCCAATGGAGGCCCCTTCCACCAGCCGTGTCAGCAGATCGAACTGAATAGCGTCGATTGTAGTTCGACGCACGACATATTCCCGACGGTGGATCGCCAACCGTGTGATTTCAGCTATCGGGGAATCGGGTTCTTGCTGATGGCGAACAGAAGACGCGTATTCATGAACGGGAAATCGATAGACGGCCAGCCGCAAACAAGGGGCCGCGACAAGTCGACTTGTGACCCACTGTTCGGGAGTCAGATGACGAAAGCAGTCAGGGTCCAGTGGGGGCAACTCCTCAATGCCTGGTCCATCGAAGACTTCGCTGTAGCATCGTTCCAGTCGAGCCAGATCAATCAGGAAATCGGCCCAATCGGGCGAACCGTCTTCCGAATCATTCGGTGGTCGCGTCTCGGCGAGATAATCGGCGAACGACCGCCCCAATTCGCCCAACGTATAGCTCGCGGGAGGATGCACTTCCAGATAACCGGATGCCAACCCGATAAAAGCGTCTTCACCGAGCGCATGAACGAACGCCGGATACTCGCCGATCAAGACTTCGATCAATCGCGCCTTGTAGGCGTTGGAATAGACCTCCAGCCGTTCGATGCTCGTCTGAGCGCGAGAGCGGCAAATCAGTTCTTCCACGCAGTCCGCCCCCTGCTTGATCTCACCGGTGTGCGATGCCGAATCGATTCCCGCGGCGACTCCCCCAGGATGAACGATGACAGATTGCATCCACCGCTGGATGACATCGAGAGGTTGCGAAGGTTGGTCGGCCATCACTCCACCTCGGCAAAAACTGTCGTCGCGGGATGGGGCACCGTTAAGGACGCGAGGACCGTTAAATTCGCTGGAGGTTGATCATTTGCGGGTCGCGATGGGAATGCCACTAATTCCGAAAACATGCAGTCCCGTGCCTTCATGACCTCCGCATGCAGGATCGGGAACGGCGGAATCTTGGCATCCCATTCCAACAGCGTCGACACCCCGCCCGTCAGCAGGTGTGCTTTGCGATACAGTTCCCAGACGGGATTAGTCACATGGCTGTCATGAGTATCAATCAGATGGGTGCCAAGATTCGTGTGGCCCGCCAGATGAAACTGAACGACTCGGTGCGCAGGAATGGCGTCGAGATATTCGAACGGATCGAAGTCGTGATTAATACTGGAGACATAGATATTGTTGACATCGAGCAGCAACCCGCAATCCGACTCTTCCGCCATGCGCGCGACGAACTCGGCCTCGGACATCGTCGATGCCGTAAACGTTACATAGCTGCTTGGGTTCTCTAACACGAGTTGCCGCTGCAGCACGTCCTGGACGATGCGAATTCGTTCGACAACATGTTGCAGCGATTGCTCGTGATAAGGTAGCGGTAGTAAATCGTGCGAGTTTCTGCTGGCAACGCCAGTCCAGCAGACATGATCAGAAACCCACTTCGCCTGCACGGCATCGGCCAGAGACTTCAGCTTGCGAAGATAGTCCAGATTGAGTGGATCGGTGCTGCCGATCGAGAGTGAAACGCCATGCATCACGATCGGATAGCATTCAGCAAGCTGATCGAGGACATAGCGCGGTCGTCCACGCGAGTCCATGAAGTTCTCGGAGATGACCTCAAACCAGTCCACTGCGGGCTGATGTTGCAACAGGTACGGAAAGTGGACGGTTCGCAATCCGACCCCGAGTCCAAGATTGGGGTGACCGCAACGAGGGATCGGCGTCATCGATTCATCTAGCAAAATTGAGCACGATAGTCAGGAGTATAATAGATGCTATTGTTTCGCTGCATCAGTTGCGGACGGCAGGACGATCTCGGTTGTTGCGGGAGGCGCTTGATGCTGACGCAATCGCACCGCCATCTCATTTGCGAGCACGTCGAAATCGCGTGGGTGCGTCGGGGCATATGCCAGGTTCACGCGCGATTCGTTCGATCCGACGATGGGTGGCGGCATACTGACTTGATGCGTAAACAGATTATAGACGCCGTACAACACTTGAACTTCGGATCGCCAACTCCGTTCGACTTCCATCTGCAGGCTGTACGCGGCCAGTGCGGCATTCAGGCAGACGGAACTTTCGATCAGGGCTTCCCGATAGCCGGGCATGTTGGGAGCGTCGGGTCCCCACTCGGCCAGCAGTCCATTAGCCGAGTGATGCACCGGCACGAAAATCCTGTGCAGGATCGAACGCAGCATAAACGATGTCTTAGCGGAAGAATATCGCAGCGGCTTGAGATAAGCATCAACGGCAGCAGTCACGGCGCCGCAGCCGCTGTGTCCAAGGACCACGACGATCTTGATGCTTTCCGCCAGAGCGGTCAGGGCGTAGTCGATACTTCCCCAGCATTCGTCTGCCAGCACATTTCCGGCGACACGAATGGCAAACAGATCGTTGAACCCCTGTCCAAACAACATCTCCATTGGGACACGAGCATCCGAGCAACCGACGACGACTGCAAACGGGGCCTGCTTGGGGAGTTGACCTTGGCTGCGAACCATACCGACTTCCAGGCCGTTGCACTGGACCACGTATCTGGGTTCGCCCTTGGAAAACGTCCCAGTACGGCAGCTTTTCAT
>DASYEA010000178.1:0-8991 GCA_036499265.1 Schlesneria sp.
GCGAACAGTTCTTCGGTTAGGGAGGTCGCTGCAATGCTCAAGAAAATCGTAATTGGAAGTGCTATCGGCGTCGGATTGATGATGTTCGTCTTCGGACGCGAAGCGGTCAGCTACGTCCGGGCAGGTTGCCGCAACGTCCAAAGCGCCGTCAGGGCTGAAGTCCCCGTGGAATTCGAAATCGAACGAGCCCGAACGCTGGTCGATCAGCTTGTTCCCGACATTCGTCAATGCATGCATGTCATTGCCGAACAACAAGTTGACGTTGAACACATGTCTGTGACTCTGAATCGCAAGGAAGGGGATCTCGCCAAGCAGAAGGACGCCATCTTCGCACTGAAGACGGATCTCGGAAGCGGCAAGAGCACGTTCACCTATGCCAGCCATAAATATTCGACTGGCGACGTGAAGCGTGATCTGGCAACCCGTTTCGAACGTTACAAGGCTGCGGAAGAGATGGTGAGCGCGGATCACAAGATCCTAGTAGCTCGTGAGCAGACGTTGGCCGCCAATCGAGAAAAACTCGACGGTCTGATGTCGGCGAAGAAGGAATTGGAAGTGAAGCTCGAACAGCTCCAAGCTCGACTGCACACCGTCAAAGCGGCCGAAGCGGTCAGCCAGTTGGCAATTGACGATTCCAATCTGAGCCATGCTCGTAAGTTAATCGAAGACCTCAACAAGCAACTCGATGTCAAACAACGAGTTTTGGATGCAGAAGTGAAGTTTACGGGATTGATCCCTGTGGAGAAGGCAACTCCTGCTGTGCCAATGGACTTGGATCATCAGATCGAAGCCTATTTCGCCCAGCCAGCCGATGCGACGAACGTCGCGGAACGCTAAGAATTTGAGTTTACCTGGGCACGATCATTTGATCGTGCCCGGGTGATTTTTCGCAGGGCCTTTCGATAGTCTTGGGGCAGCGTACAATGCGGTGGTCGAGTCGCCGCATCGGCCTGATGTACGCCTCGATGGATTGAAGCCAAGCGAATGACAGCGACGACCTCCCCTTCCCGTCAAACGGGACATCTATCCATGCGATTCACTCACCAGCCTGGAGCTCAGCCGCTGGCGGGCTTCACGATCCAGCGCGGAATTCATCGCGGTGGGTTCGGTGAGGTGTATTACGCCCATAGCGATGGCGGCAAAGAGGTCGCACTCAAGCTGCTGCAGCATGAACAAGAAGTCGAGCTGCGCGGCGTTCGCCAGTGCCTGAACCTCAAGCATCCGAATCTGATCAACCTGTTCGATGTGCGCTCTGATGATGCCGGCGAGCAATGGGTTGTCATGGAATACGTGAACGGCACCAGTCTCGAAGACGTGCTGGCATCGTTTCCAAACGGATTGCCGCTAAGCGAAGTTCAAGAATGGCTCACAGGAATTGCGGCCGGAGTGACCTATCTGCACGAACGCGGAATCGTTCACCGCGACTTGAAGCCGGCCAACATTTATCGCGAAAACGGCACGGTCAAAGTCGGTGATGTCGGACTTTCAAAGCGACTTGGATCCGACCGGCGAGCCGCACACACGCAAAGTGTCGGGACCGTATACTACATGGCACCCGAGGTTGCGAATGGCCAGTACGGCCCCGGCGTCGATGTCTACAGCATGGGAGTCATGCTGTATGAAATGCTGACAGGACAACTGCCTTTCATGGGCGAAACGACCGGCGAAGTATTGATGAAGCATCTGACCGCCACACCCAATTTAGAGCGAGTTCCTTCGAGCTTTCTTGGCGTCATATCCAAGTCACTGGCAAAGGATCCGGCTCAGCGGCAGGCGTCTGTATTGCAAATCGAACACGAATTTGTAGAGGCCCTGAGATCAATCGATGGCAAGGCGTCAGGCATCCCATTCAACGGAAAACACAATGGCCATAAGAATGCGACGTTAATTGAGACGCCCCATTCACGTGGCATCAATGCGGATACGGTTCGGACACCGACCGTGTCGCCTGCGCAAGCGGCTTCGGCTTATTCGCAGTTCCCCTCTGAATCCAAGGCCGTGCCCGTGTCAGTCAGCACACCTCCCGACCCGCGCTCCGCAACGAAGCGGAAGTTCAAGTCAAACAGGACATCGGCGAATCGACCAGCCGCCCGATCGCAATCGCCAGTGAACTGGAAATTGCTCGCTGTCGTCTGCGTTGGATTGCTGTTGTTTGCCCCGGGAACTCGGCGATCATGGTCTGGCGCCGCACTGATCGGTGCGGCCTGTATTGTCACTTGGGTGCTGCGTGGCCGCAACGGGCGACGACTGGATAGCAGTGTCGTTTCGATCGATCCGACTGTCGACGTGCAAGTCTGCCAGAAACCTGTTGAATCGCCTCAAGCGGTGGCAGACGCCGCAGCATCGTTGGCTGTGGGAAGTGTCAGCGCCTGTTTGATCTCCGCCGGGGCAATCTTCGCCCCTGAATTCTTTCAACGAATACCGAAGGCACCGACTGCCGAGTTCGTGGCGATGTTTACCACCACATCGCTAGCCGCGACGTGGTTGTTGTTGCTGGCCAACCAAGCCAGAGAGCGTTGGACTTGGTGGCAGCGGAATCCCCGGAAGTCGTTCTTCGCAATTGGGCTTCTGCTGGCCACAGTGGCATATTATCTGGATCAATACTTGCTTGTCGACTATTTCAACGCAGCCAGATACTCGCCAGCAGTCCGTTCGCTGGGCGTGCATCCCTTGATAAACTCGGAAATGCATCCCACTTGGCTCGGGTTTGCCGTCTTTTTCGGTGGAATGATGTTCTGGCACCGCTGGTGGCAAGATATGTCTCCCAAGCGAAAACATCAGTTGAGCATTGGCCGACTGGCGACATCCGCAGTCGCCGCCTGGTTTCTGACCATCATCTTCGCGTTCCCACAAACTCCAGCAATCTTGTGGGCGCTGACGATCTCGGCGGCTGTTCAGCTGGCCACTCCGATCGCATCGGCTGACCGTCGCGTTGCTGGAAGGAGGTGCTAAGTGGAACCTCAACCAATGACTTTCTCAGTCGACTGGATCACGTTCGCTTTCCTGCTGATCCCATTAGCGTTGGGGATGCTTGTTGGCGTCGCTTATCGCCGCCGGATCGGGACCAGCATCCTGCCTGCTTCTGGCCTGAGATTCATCAATGAACTCGGTTGGTTGTCCGCGCCGGCAGTTGTGATTGCGACCTTTGTCGGAATGTCGATCTTCCATCATGCGGCAACTGGTCGTGAAGAGAGTCGATCGCGAACAGTGATCGTTCCCCCTGGCCATCAAGTCCCAGTGGTTTCAAAGCCGGTGGCTTCCCGCCCGGCTAATACCGGAGCAACTCTTGTCAGTGCCAAGACGATTTCACACCGTCCGAAATGGGTTGATCAGCAAAACGTGGGCGACGGAACCACCGAACGTGTCGTACTGGCGAGCCAGCAGTACACGACTCAAGAAGAGGCCGAACAACAACTGTTTGCCGAGGCTTCAGAATTATTGATGAGCGATCTCCAGAAGCTTCGCCCAGGAACCGAGCGGCCGAAGAATTGGGCTCCGACGGAAGACGCGATCAAGCGGTTTATGGTTAAGCAGCGCTATGTCGAAGCGGCCGATCACGACTTCGGCAATTTCTCGCATCCGATGTACCGCGTGTGGTGGCAGACCGAACTCTCTCCCGAAGTGAGGACCGAGTTTCTTCCTGAATGGCGACAAGGAATCACTATCCACCGCATTCGTCGTGTCGGCATCGTGGCATCATCGCTGGTTCTGGCGGCCAGTCTGATCGCGATCTATCGGCGTTTAGATGTCTTGACCCACGGAACTCGTCGCCTTGGTCTTGCAATGGGCGGCTTGGCTGCCATCGCAGCTTGGGGTTTCGCTATTCGACTCGCCTTCGAGCGATGGTTGTGATGAGTGTCAGTGACAGCCAACTCTTGGCTGGTGTTCGCCGTGGTGAGGCCACCGCGTGGGAATCGTTGATTCGCCGCTATGAAGGCCGGTTGCAGGCCTTCGTCGAGGTCCGACTATCGGATCACAGCACTGCTCAGGATGTTGTTCAAGAAACGTTTCTCGGCTTTCTGACATCGCTGCCTAACTATGACGAGCAGACGCCACTCGAATCATTTCTGTTCGCCATTGCCGCTCATAAATTGACCGATGCACTGCGGCGTACCGGTCGCCGACCGGCCTTGTCTCTTCTATTGCCGACCGAATCCGGCGGAACTCCAGAACCTGCTGGCCGGGACCGCAAAGCATCCAGCCTGGCTCGCAGCGCCGAACGTAACACAGTCATTGAAAGAGTGCTTGGAGAATGCATGCGCGGCCTGGTCCAATCTTGGTACAGCCGTGGCGAGTTCGAGCGATTGAAATGTGTCGAACTCCTATTCGTGCTGGGATGGTCCAACAAAGATGTGGCCGAGAAACTCTCGATCAGCGAGCAGTCAGTTGCGAACCACAAAAGCTTCGTCATCCAGAAACTGAAGTCCGCGGCGACAAATGCCCGACTACGCGACGTCGAATGGAGCCAGTTGGCCGGAGACGAGTAGAGGCTCTGTCAGAGCTTGATTCGGTAGGTCATGCTTCAGCATAACTTATTCCGTGAATCGTTATGCTGAAGCATAACCTACCCATTCAGCCGCGATTCGCACCGGGAACCCAAAGGATATCCCCACGGCCCTCGTCATTGGCGACGCGCGCGAGCACGAATAGCAGATCCGAGAGCCGATTCAGGTAGATGATTGTCTGCGTGTTAATTTGATCGCGTGCAGCAAGCGCCAGGACTCCAATTTCAACTCGACGACAGACGGTCCGGGCCAGATGCAGATACGCCGCCCCTGGCTTGCCGCCTGGCAGGATAAAGCTTTTCAGCGGTTGCAAACATTCGTTGGCGCCATCAATCCAATGTTCTAGCTGCTCGACTTGCACGGCCGTAATTCGCAATGGAGGAAATTCGGGTGCCGTGTCGGACTCTGGCACGCACAGGTCGGCACCCAGATCAAACAAGTCGTTTTGGATTCGGAAAATGATGGCGGCCATGTTCTCCGGCAGTCCTGCCGCGAGGGTGACGCCCAAGATCGAATTCAGCTCGTCGACCCCACCATAGGCGGTGATTCTCAGGTCCGTCTTCGGGACTCGATTGCCGTCTCCCAGCGAAGTCGCGCCGCCGTCGCCAGTCTTGGTGTAGATGCGGTTCAGGTAAACCATTCGAAGACCTTTGCTTAAGCGCGGTGGCTTGTCGATCGACTTGTGGGTGCCATGTTAACGATCGAAGAGCTTGTTGACAGGCAGCCGTACGCCAATCACGATGACCTAACCAAGTGTCCGCTATCGATTCTTTTCTAAGATCGAACTCATGGCCTTTGATTCGTTGCAGCATCGAATACCTGTCGTCGGCGTTGTGGGCGGTATCGGCTCTGGGAAAAGCGCTGTGACCAATTGGGTCGCTCGCAAGGTGAACGTCATGGTGATCGATGCCGACAAATTAGGACACGAGGCGCTGCAACTGGATTCGGTAAAATCTGCACTACGACAGTGGTTCGGTGACAGCGTTTTTGATCAAAGTGGTGACATCAATCGTGGAGCGTTAGCGCGCCTTGTCTTCGGCAGCACGCCTGAACACTTGATAGCCAGACAAGAATTGGAGCGGATCTCTCATCCGGCAATTGAAACTCGGGTGGTGGAATTGATTAATCAGGCGGAACTCGAGGGACGCGAAGCCGTCTTACTCGATGCCGCAGTCCTGCTGGAAGCAGGCTGGCAGCGACAATGTGACGCAGTTGTCTTTGTTGATGCTTCAGATAATGTTCGTCAGCGTCGAGTTGCGGTTCGTAGCGGCTGGTCACAGGAAGAATTAAGGCGACGCGAATCTAGCCAGCTACCACTGGTCGACAAAAAGCGGCTTAGTAATGTGGTCATATCGAACGAATCAGACGATTCGCGTGGCGGACAAGAGTTGCTTGATTTTTTGTGTAGAAGCTGGAGCATCTGTTGCAAACCGTTGCCAAATTCGTCAAAACAGTTCTAGAATTCATCTGAGTTCCTCCCACCCTGATGCTGGTTTTCCCGATCTCTGTTTCTGTTCTCGGGCAAGACACGTCCTGATTCAACAAGCCTTCCGTATGCCGCATGGATGCGGGTCTGCCACTTCAAATTCATTGAATGATCGTTGATATCCGCTGATTTTTCCTATCGTCTCCATTGGGCATTCGACCGTCGGTCGCTGTCCATCGCGAAGTTTGTCACAACCGAACCAAGCGTCTGCTACCTGATTCCGAGTCCCAGCTATGAAACCACGTCCCACGATTCAGCGTAACAATCCCGCCACGCCTGCAGGTTGGGATGTTTCTGAAGAAGCCCCGCCACTGGCTTCGTTTGCACGTGAGGTCGCTCCGCCTGCTGCTGCGACTGCTCCGCCGCCGAACGACGATGAGGACGACGATACCGCCTTCGTCGCCGATGGACGGTACGAAGAGATCAAACGTGGCGACACCGATATTCATATCGCTGAACTTCAACGCCTGACGATGAAAGATTTGATCGTCCTGGCGAAGCAGGAGAACATCACTGAATACACTGGCCTGAAGAAGCAAGACCTGATCTTCAAGATCCTCAAAGAGAGGACGAAGATGAATGGCCTGATGTTTGGCGAAGGGACGTTGGAAATCCTGCCGGACGGATTCGGTTTCCTCCGCAGTCCAGACTACCACTATCTTCCCTGCCCGGATGACATCTACGTTTCACCGAGCCAGATTCGCCGCTTCGGACTGCGAACCGGTGCCACTGTCGCCGGGCAGATCCGTCCACCTAAAGAAAACGAACGTTACTTCGCGCTGCTCCGCGTCGAAGCAATCAACAATGAAGATCCGAATATCCTGACCGAAAAGGTTTTCTTCGACGATCTGACTCCGCTGCATCCCACGCGACGTCTGAAGCTTTGCGGTGATCCAGGTGAACTCAGTACCCGCGTCGTCGACATCGTGGCCCCGATTGGGATGGGACAGCGAGGCCTGATCGTCTCGCCACCGCGAGCCGGTAAAACGATCCTGTTACAGAAAATGGCCAAGGCCGTCCTGGCTGGCGATCCCGATGTCTATGTCATTGTGCTACTGATCGACGAGCGTCCGGAAGAAGTGACCGACATGGAACGTCAGGTCAAAGGTCAGCAGTGCGAAGTCATCAGCAGCACGTTCGATGAGCCCCCCAGCCGCCACATTCAGGTTGCAGAAATGGTGATCGAGAAGGCCAAGCGGATGGTCGAGTACGGCCAGCACGTCGTGATCTTCCTCGACTCGATCACACGACTCGCTCGCGCTTATAACACCGAATGTCCTCACTCGGGCAAGATTCTGACAGGCGGCGTCGATGCCAGTGCCCTCCAGCATCCCAAACGATTCTTCGGTGCGGCCCGTAACGTCGAAGAGGGTGGCAGCCTGACGATCGTCGCCACAGCGCTGGTCGACACTGGCAGCAAAATGGACGATGTCATCTTCGAAGAGTTCAAGGGAACTGGTAACACCGAACTACACCTTGATCGACGTATGGTCGAAAAACGAATCTGGCCAGCCATCGATGTGAACAAGTCAGGAACTCGCCGTGAAGAGTTACTGATGACGGAAGAAGAACTGCGTCGGGTCTGGATTTTAAGACGCGTCATCAACGACATGAATCCGGTCGAAGCGATGGAACTGCTCGTCAACCGGATGCGTCGTACGAAAACAAATGAAGAATTCCTGCTGAGCATGAACTTGGGCTAAGCCCGGCGAAACTCAAGCTCAACTTGAGATTGAAAATAAATATGGCGAAGGTTTTGGAAGGTTCGTTGATGGCGGGCGACGATCGCGTCGCGATCGTGGTCTCGCGCTTTAATGATTTGGTGACCGAGCGACTGCTGACGGGCGCGCAAGAGACGTTGCGTCGCCACGGCTTGGCCGCTGATCGCGTGACAGTGGTGCACGTCCCGGGGTCGTTCGAACTGCCGCTCGCCGCGCACCGTCTGGCTCACAGTGGTAAATTCACGATGGTAATTTGCCTGGGAGCGGTCATTCAAGGTGAGACGACTCACCATGAGTACATCAATCACCAGGTGGCAGCGGGCGTTCTCCAAGCATCAATTTCCAGCGGAATCCCGGTTACTTTTGGCGTGCTGACCTGCCAGACCATGGATCAGGCTTTGGACCGAGCCGGCGGAAAAGCGGGCAATAAGGGCCACGAAGCGACGCTGGCAGCCATTGAGATGGCAAATTTGCTGCGATCGATGAAAGCCGAAGGCATTTGAGGAAATCGGATCTTTTCTTTCCTCCGCCCTTCGCGAAACATTAGAGTACTAGCTGGCCGATGTCTTGCGTATCGGTCGGCCTTGATCAATTTTGCTTGTCCTCGCCCGAAATCGGTCGATCGGATCATAAGCTGAAAGTCGTGTTGGAATGTCGTCTCGTCGTCATAAAGCCCGCGAAGTTGCCCTGCAGATGCTTTTCCAAAAGGATCTGAACCCGGACGTCGCGCCCGATATCATACGCGAACAGATTCAGGAAGCCCTCAAGGACGAACAACTCAGCCGGTTTGCCTGGAGTCTGTTCGCTGGCGTCACAGAAAGCCGTGTCGCGATCGACGAAAAAATCGAAGCGGTCGCCGCGAATTGGACCGTGGGGCGAATGGCTCCCACCGATCGAAATGCGCTTCGTCTCGGAGCCTTCGAGTTGCTCTACACCGACACCCCCCCGCGCGTCGCCATTGATGAAGCGCTGGAACTGGCAAAGAGTTTCGGCAGCGCCAACTCGTCGTCCTTCGTCAACGGAGTCCTCGACCGGCTGATCCCTCGCGAAAAGCTAACAAAAGCGACCGATACCGAAACCGAAGATTAGCGACATTCAATCATAGCCAATCTCGCCAAGAGCTTGGGTCTTGAAAATGTGGCATGGCACGTCGCCAGAATCCGAATCGGGCCCGAGCGTACTCGTAGCCATTTCGCATCGCGGGCGGAATCAACGCAAAGGTAAGAATCTAAGCCTCTCTCAATCTTTGCGTCTCTGCACCTTCGCGTCTTTGCGTTAA
>DASYEA010000179.1:0-5857 GCA_036499265.1 Schlesneria sp.
CCCCTGCACGGTCATCTTTGCCGACCATGAATGGAAGCCGGTGTGGCGGATCGTCCAGAAAAAGCCACTTCCCAAACACCCGCCATCGTTCGGTGAATTCATGGCCTTGATCGCTCACTTGGGCGGCTATAACAATCGCCCTTCGGAAAAGCCGACAGGTCCCCTGCCAATCTGGATCGGACTAAGAAGAATGCTCGACTACTCGGCGGCCTGGCTCGAATTCGGACCAGAGAAGTAGAAGGAATTATGTGTAATCAACAGGGAGTCTTCGACAAGGCCGTGTCTTCGAACAAAGATACGGCCATCCCGACGACGGTGAGACGATGGTACCCAATAGAAGTCCAAGAGAGCATGATCATACAAATTCATTTCGCTATTCTGCCAATCCTTCACCAGCGACGGCACGACTATGACACGTGACATGCTTCATCCCCGCGATGAAATCATGCAGACGATGGAACGCATCTATCGCTATCGCATGACCACAACCTCGGGCGGTAACCTTTCGATCCGCGAAAACGACGGCGACACATGGATTTCACCAGCGAGGATCGACAAGGGGAATCTGACTCGAAACGACATCGTACGAGTTCGCGCTGACGGTTCCGTCGACGGCCTGCACCGCCCCTCATCTGAATTCCCGTTTCATCGCGCAATCTACGCCTGTCGGCCGGAATTGCGAGGAATTGTCCATGCCCATCCGGTCGCACTGGTCGCCTTCAGCATCTGTCGCGCATTGCCGAATACACGCCTGTTTCATCAAGCTCATTTCGTGTGTGGAGAAGCAGGCTTCGCCCCCTATGCGCTACCCGGCAGCGAGCAGTTGGCGCAGAACATCGCAGATGCTTTCAAAAGCGGTCTCAACTGCGTCATCCTCGAGAACCATGGTATCGTCGTCGGAGGCGAGTCGCTCTCGCATGCCTATCAACGATTTGAGGCTCTGGAATTTGCGGCCAAAACGATTATCAAGGCACGAGTGCTGGGTGAAGTTCGCTACTTGTCCGATGCTCAACTGGCGATTGCCGAGCGTCGCCAGGTCGACTTCAAGAGTGCATCATCAACCGCTGTGGGAAGCGAAGAACGCGAGTTGCGACGACAACTCTGCGAGTTCGTCCGTCGCGGCTGTCGGCAACGATTGTTGATCAGCACTGAAGGCAGCTTTTCCGCTCGCTTGGATGCCGATTCGTTTCTGATCACGCCGTCGCAAATGGATCGATACACCCTGGATGTGGGCGATCTCGTGCGAGTGAAAGGCGATACCTGCTCGGCCGGCAAACCAAGCCGAGCAGCAATCGCACACCAGGCGATCTATCAACGACATCCCGATGTCCGCGCTATCGTGTTCGCTCACCCCGTGAATGCGACCGCATTCAGCGTCACAAGTGTGCCGCTGGATGCACGAACGATCCCCGAAAGTTACATCTTCTTGCGAGACGTCCAGCGCGTCCCCTATGGCGTGCAATATCAGCCGGACGGCCAGATCGCTGAATTTGTCTCGTCCAAGTCGCCAGCGGCTCTTTTAGAAAATGACGGCGTTGTTGTTCTGGGGACCAGCATCTTGGACGCCTTCGACCGGCTGGAAGTCCTGGAAACCACGTCGGAAGCCATCATTAACAGCCGCCTTGTCGGCCCCATCGCCCCCATGAGCGAAGAGGCGATCGACGAACTGAAACGCGTGTTCCTGAAGGACTGATCGGTTTTAAGCAATCAGTGCTTCCGCACCGGCCCCTTTCACATCCACGGCTGGCGCGAAGATACGGTACAGGGCGGGAACCACCAGCAGCGTCAACAGCATCGAACTGACCAGGCCCCATACGATCACTGTGGCGAGCGGTCGCTGCACATCAGACCCAAGACCACGAGCCACAGACGCCGGCATCAGCCCCAGGATTGCCACCAGCGAGGCCATCAAGATCGGCCGCATGCGTCCCAGCGCCCCTTCGACGATTGCATCGTCAACAGATCGTCCTCGTGTTCGCAGTTCCGTGATCCACTCCACCATCAACACACCGTTCATGATCGAGACGCCGAAGAGAGCCGCGAAACCCACACCGCTCGAGACATTCAGTGTCATTCCTCGAACGTACAATGCGAGCGCTCCACCGACGAACGCGAACGGAACAGATAGTAATACCAGCAGCGATTCGCGCTGCGAGCCGAATGTCATCACCAGCAGGCCGTAGATGATTGCAATCGTCACCGGAATCACCAGCAGGAAATGTCGACTGGCCCGTTCCAGATTTTCGAACATGCCGATCCAGCGAACAGTGATTCCGTCAGGAACAGATATCTCGTGAGCAAACAAACCTTGTGCCTCATGGACGAAGCTCCCCTGATCACGCCCAACGATATCGCTGCGAACCGTAATTCGCCGGCGATTGCTATCGCGCGCGATCATCGTCTGACCATCGGCAAGTGAAAAATCAGCGACCAGCGCCAGCGGTACGGGGACGCCGGACTTGTTGTAGACCGGCAGTTGACGCAGCGATTCGGGGGTCAGCAGTTCTCGGTCAAATCGCGCCGCGATATCGAATCGACGCTCCCCTTCATACAACGTCCCAATCGGCTCACCTCCCAATGCCGTATTGATCAGCTCGTTCACGTCTTCGATATGCACGTTATAGCGAGCGCACCTGGCCCGATCTGGCTGCACGATCATCTGCGGTTGCGGACCCTCCTGCTCGATATTGACGTCCATTGCTCCACGTACCTTCCGTAGGACTGTAACCGTCTTTCGAGCCAGTTCGAGAAGTCGATCCGAGTCGCTACCGGAAAACTCAACGGCCAGATTCGCAGATGTCCCGTTGGTGTCCTCGGTGACGCTATCAATGATCGGTTGAGTGAAATTGAAACGCGTCGTGGGAAATTCTGATCGAAGCTTTTTCCCGATCTTGGCGATCAACGATTGCTTCTAAGGTTCGTTCCATTCTTCCATCGGTTTCAGACCGACCATCATTTCGACACGACTTGGCACAAACGGATCGGTTCCGCTGTCGTTGCGTCCTGCTTGAGATGTCACAAAGGTCACGTCGGGAAACTCGTGGATCAGCCCACGCATCCGGTTCGCATATCTGGCAGTCTGGTCGAGTGATGTCCCCTCAGGAAAATTCGCACGGACCCAAATGACTCCTTCATCCAGGTACGGCAGAAAGTCGAATCCCAGCTTCGGAACGATCTGTAGACAGACCCAGACCAGTGACGCAACGACCCCCGCGGCGACAATCCAGCGCATTCGAATCAGCACGCGGAGCAGTGCCGCGTACATTGGTCGCGACCACTGCAGCATTGGGTTCTCCCAATCGCCGTACCCATCACGAAGCAGAATTCCAGCGAGACTCGGGATCACAAAGAGCGAAAACAAGACCGCCCCCAGCAGCGCGTAGACCACCGTGAGCGCCATGGGTCGGAACAGCAGACCTTCGATACTGGTTAACGAGAGCAGAGGGAGATAGGCGCAAATAATCATTAGCGTCGAGAAGAAGATCGGCCGCTCCACTTCGAACGCCGAATGCAGAATGGTCGCCTTCACAGAGACGTTTAGCCCCGATCGTTTCCGCTCCGTCAAATGGTGAGCCAGATTGTCGACCATGATGACAGCGCCGTCGACCAGGATGCCGAAGTCGATCGCACCAATCGAAAGCAGTCCGATTGGGATATTGGTCAGATACATCAACACCAGAGCGAACATCAGAGAGAACGGTACGGTCAAGACAACCAGGATCGCTAATCTCGGACTTCCAAGGAACGCCAGCAACACCAACAAGACAAGAGCGATCCCGGTAAAAACACTATGACCAACCGTGTGCAAGGTACTGTCGACAAGGTATTGCCGATCATAAAACGGAACGACTTTAACGCCTTCAGGCAGAACTGACGTGTTGAGGACTTCGACTTCCTGCTTGACGAGTGCCAGCGTCCGCGAGGGATTCTCGCCACGGCGCATCAGCACGATCCCTTCCACGGATTCATTGCGGCCATCGCGACCGAAGATCCCTGCCGGGACGCGCGAACTGAATTCGATCGTCGCCACGTCTCGCAGATAAACCGGCGTCCCATCAATCGTGTTGACGACCGTGTGTTCCAGGTCCCGCTCGTCCTGCAACGAGCCTCGACCACGAATCACAAACGACATATCCCCCCGCTTCAAAATGCTGCCGCCCGCATTGGAGTTATTCGTTTTGACGGCATCGACGATGTCACCTAACGTCATGCCGTAACGTTCCAACTGATGGGGATCCAGCTTGAGCGTGTATTGCTTTTCGAGCCCGCCAAAGTTCGCGACTTCCGCAACTCCGGGTGTTCGCTGTAGCCGAGGAGTGACAACCCAGTCATTCAGTGTTCGCAGGTCCATCAGCCCGTGAGCGCGATCACTTTGCAGTTCGTAGCGATAGATCTCGCCATAGGCTGTTGCGAGCGGGCCGATCTCAGGAGACACCCCGGGAGGCAACGTCACTGCCGCCAATTTCTCTTGAACACGCTGGCGGGCGAAGTACTTGTCGGTCCCTTCGTCAAACACGAGCGAGATGACGGCCAGCCCGAAAATGGTCCGCGAACGAATCACCTGCAGGTTCGGCACGCTTCCCATTCCCAATTCGATGGGAATCGTCACCTGCCGTTCGATTTCTTCAGGAGCACGCCCTTGGTACGGGGCGATGATCAGGACCTGCTGTGCCGAGATATCAGGATACGCATCGATTGGTTGCTGCGTAAACGACCAGACGCCGCCGACGCAGATCAACAGCGTCACCACGCTGACCAGCAATCGATGTTCTGTTGCCAGTCGAATTAGTCGCGCGATCATGGAGATTCCGCGGTGGTCGCGCTCCGCAGTGGCAAGGACAACGATTGACCGACAAGAGTTTTCAGTAAGATGGCACCGCGCGAAATAACGCGGTCTCCATCCTTCAATCCCGATTGAATCTCGCAGCGGTCATTGCGAATTTCGCCAACTCGCACTTCAGTAGCCCGCCACTGGTTTTTGCCGGCATCGACAAGGACATAGTCAACCCGACCGATATGCAGCAGGGATGTCGTCGGAATCTGGATCGAATCGCGTTCATCGGTGCCGAGCCCGACTTCCGCAAACATGCCGGGTTTAAGCATCCCCTTTTCATCGGTGACGTCAAACAACACGCGCAACGTCCGTCGTTCTGGCGTCAGCGTCGAACTGACCGCCTCAACGTGGGCTGGAAAGACGACATCCGGATACCCATAAAATCGCACTTCGCAGGACTGTCCCATATGAATTTGTGAGACCTGAGTCTCGGGCACGTTCGCCGCGACCAGCACCATGTGTTCGGCCGCACGACCAAAGACATCCGTTTCAATGCCCGCTCGAGACAAGTTTCGCTCGATTGCAGACTTTTGCTTGAGAGCGGTGCGGAACGTCGACTCTGCGGTAAAAACGTCCTTCTCGCGTTGCAGTTGTGCTTGCAGCAACGTCGCCTTCGCCTGCAAGATTTCCTTTTCGGGAACGGTTCCACTGGGAACAGAGTTCAGTCGTTTGACGTTTGCTTCCAAAAAGGTGGTGTCAGCGACCGCCAGTTCCTTCGTCTTCGTCAATTGGCTTTGGGCAAACTCGATCTCGGTCAGCACGCGGAGCCAATCCCCGTACAAACTCGAGAGTTCCGAGGTGCTGAACTGCCAACGGTCTTCGAACGGACCGTTTCCTTCACGAACTTGCGCCAAGATCGTTCCACTAACAGACACGAGCGGCACCGACGTACGCTCCGTTGCGACAACGGTCGTTCCCAACTCTTTGTTTAACGGGGTATCAACTGCGATCGCGATTATTCCCTGCGAGACGGCACGTACAGGCTCGTTCACCTCTGCTTCAAGAGGCTCAGCAGGGTGATTT
>DASYEA010000180.1:0-2061 GCA_036499265.1 Schlesneria sp.
GCCACAACTTCACGGCCAATACGGCCGAAGCCAACGATGCCGACGGTTTGATCCCGCAGGGTCTTCATCTGGTCCAGGCCAAACGGAATGCCCCAATTACCAGCTCGCACGTGATTGGTGTTGGCAACGACTTGTCGAGTCGCCCCCAGGATGAATGCTAAGGTGTGATCGGCGACTTCATCTATGCAGTAGTCGGGCACATTGCAGACGGGAATTCCGCGTTGTCGGGCGGCTTCCAGATCGACGTTGTCGACTCCGATTCCATACCGGACGATCACTTTTGCTTTTTGCATGGCCGCGATCACGTCGGCCTTAATCGGGGCGAACTGAGTAATCACCGCATCGGCATCTCGCACGAACGGAATCAACGTCTCGGGCGTTTTGCACTGCCCGCTTACCACCTGAAATCCCGCCGCCTCTAAGATGCCTTGTTCGACTTCCAAATTGGGAAACGAGAAATCTGTGATCGCGACCTGCATGGATGAGCACTCTTCAGGATGGATATCAGAGCTGCAGACTTATGTGAGTCGGCACAATAATCACATCCGATCGCAGAAGCAAACGCACACCTGAAGTTGGATTCATTGGTGCAACGCTGGTATGCAGGCGAAGAGTTGCGGGCTGAATTTGCGAGGCGTTCAGAATCCCCTGATCGTCCACTCGGTTGCAAATGGCAAGCCGACTATGGCTGACGGATTACGGGCGAAGGTTCTTTCGCCGTGGACAATTCGCCGACGCGAACCACACAGAGTTGCGGATGTGCGGACAAGTCGACCATCTGGGGGACGGGTGGGTCCACGTCCAGATCCAGCGCGGCAATCACAGGGCGATCGACCATCTCGGGGTTGCTGCGAACAACGCGTCCCACGCGACCGTCATTCAACCAGACACACGATCCAATCGGATAGAGCGAGACGACTCGCAGCAGTGCTCGCACGGCGGCTGCTTCAAAGCGGCCGCGATGTGCGGCGAACAGAATATCTTCCATCGCGCGATACGGTTCATGCGCTTCCCGATGCGGCCGGGGAGCGATCATGCCCAGGAACGTATCGGATGCCGCGGCATATCGGGCCAGTCGATGGATTGCGGAACCCTTCGCGCCGTGAGGATACCCGCTGCCATCCAGACGTTCATGGATCTGGGCAGCGACGTACCGCGCCGCGGGGGGAGCGTCCTTGAGCCGGGCCAGAGCTTCCGCAGCGGCCAGGGGATGACGCATCAGTTCACGGCGGTCACGCTCCGTGATCGGTCCCACTCCTAAGAGGCGGCTGGGGACGAGTAGCATTCCGGCGTCATGCACCAGGCATCCCAAGCCGATGGCCTCTAATTCGTCGTCGGTAAACCCAGCGTCGATCCCCATGGCCATCGACAGCATCGACGACTGCACACTGTGGCGGACTGGGTAGCCGTCGTAGAGCGGTTGGAGTGCGAGCGTCAACGCCGTATCGAAGTCTTCGCTCAGATGTCGCCGTTGCTGCGCCACGACTTGCATGGCCACTGTTAAATCGAGTTCGTTTTCGCTGACGAACCTGGTGAACAGATCGGCAGTGCTGCCGATCGCTCCAATGAATTCCCGCCGCAATCTGGCGACGACAGAAGCGCCATCTGTCGCAGGCGTTTCAACTACGGTTGTTGCTGACATTTCTGATCGCATCGCGAGGTCCGGAATCGGATCGCCGTGAACTCAACGGCGGACCGCGAAACTCTAGGTCAACGGACGCGACTTGGCTGAAATTCGACTACTCAGCGACGTGGGCATCCGCAAGCTGCGATTCGCCTTACCGACTTTCCTGATCGTAAGGCAATGTTGCCGGGATGAGGTCGTCGGTTTGAAGATGATTTGCAACGACGATGATTTTCGGCAACAGCATCGGTTGCCGAAAATCTGGCCAAACCAGCGTCAAGCGGAAGCAATTCGCACGGCATCCGCGACTGCAATCGTTCCTTCATAGATCGCGCGGCCGACGATTGCGCCGATCAATCTTGGCTCTTGTTTTGCCACTGCAGTCAGACGCTCGATGTCCTTCAGTGTCGTGACGCCGCCAGAGGCAATTACAGGCA
>DASYEA010000181.1:0-2139 GCA_036499265.1 Schlesneria sp.
TTCAACAATAGCCGAAATCACCTTTGACGAGAGCGCTGGGACCCAACGAGTCCGCACTGCATAGTTATGACCATTCACCACGCGACTATCAAATGATTGGATCAGATCTTGATAGCTCATGGAGCCTATCTGAGCGTGGATTGGCGTGCCAAGAGATTGCAGACTCGCCATGATGGCTTCGCCGTGCGCCGGCTCTCCAGTCCAGACCGGTGCCAGAAACAAAGTCGTATCGCCGTCGGGCAAACAAAACATGCCAGCAAGCACTGTTAGATCGTTACCAGCAGACGCCGCTTTGTCAGCATAACCACTCAAAATCCTATCGGCATCGGACCACGGAAACAGGATCATTCCGCCAACAAACTGACGGTCCGGGTGCAAGCGAATGTTCATGGAGGTGACGACGCCGAAATTGCCGCCGCCGCCCTTAAGAGCCCAAAAGAGATCAGGGCTATTGTGGGCATCGGCCGTGACTCGTCGTCCGTCGGCAAGGATCAACTCAGCGCCGACGAGACTGTCCAACGCTAGGCCATGGCTTGCTATAAGCGGGCCGTATCCGCCAGTGAGCGCTAAACCAATCATGCCGACGACGCCATTCCAGCCTGTCACCGCGACGAGGCTGCTCGCTCTTGCGGCGGAAACGACAGCCGCCGCTGTAGCACCACCCGCCACGGTAGCGATTTCACCATCCACCGCGACTTGGTTCATTCGGGAAAGATCAATGACCAAGCCATCCGATCGCACGGAGCGGCCATGGACATCGTACCCGGCACCGCGGACCGATATCGGAAGATTATTGTCACCGGCCATATGCAGAGCCGCCTGGACGTCTTCTGCGGATTCGCAGAAGACAATCATCGCTGGATGGTGGTCTACCGCACGGTTCCAAACCTGACGGGCTGCTTCATAGCATTCGTCATCCGGTAGAACGAGATTGCCACGCACAATATTTTTGAGGGTGCGCATCGAGGACTGATCAAATGATTTCATAGTCATAATTCAGAGCTCTCGGTTGCCTTGCTGCTAGAACGCTAGGACGGCATGATATCGAAAGGCGCATTATGGATATCGAAAGGCGCATTATGGATCGTTAGACCCGCAGCTTCGCGGAAATGAAAAATTTGAATTGAATGATCGGCTCAGCGAGGGCCCGCGAGGCAACTCGAGCTCCCGTCCAGCGACCTAAGCCAGACCACCTCGGATTCAATCAGTTGCGCATGGCGCTCGCGAATTGACCGACGAGCGTGGCCCAGGGCATGTCGAGTGCGCCATAGACCGGGCCAGCTTCCGGCCGCCCGTTGTCGCCGAGGATCTCGACCATCAGGGTCCCATAGTCGGAGACGACGACGCCGGCCTGGACCATTCGCAGGAGGCCGACCTGTCGCTTGGTTTCGCTGAAAGTCCCCGAGGCGTCGACTGCGACATAGGCATCGTAGCCGCGTGCCGCGGCGGTCATCGCCCCGAAGGCCGCGCAGACCTCGAGCGAGACGCCGGCAAAAATCAGTTTCTTGCGGCCGGTAGCTTCAATCGCCGCGGCGACGCGCTCATCGTCAAGTGCGTTCACCGCCGAACGATCGATGATCTCGATGCCGGGCAGAGCCTCGACCAGCTCGGGAAAGGTCGGTCCCCACATGCTGTCGCGGGCCGTCGAGGTGACGACGATCGGCAGGTTCAGGGCCTTCGCAGCCTTGGCCAGCGCCACGACATTGTGCTTGAGTTCGCCAGTCGAGTAGTCCCGGACGCCAGTCATCAAACCGATCTGGTGATCGGCAAGGACGAGTGCGGCATTGTCAGCCGTGAGCCGTTCGTAGGTGTGATTGGCCACAATTATCCTCCATTGAAATCGAATTCAGAACCCGCGTCGAGAAAAGTGATAGCCACGGTTTTGAGGTCGCCGCACCTTGCGGAACCGCTCCGCAGACCTGTCATTCTTCTATCGGGGGCAGACCTGCCAGGACGGGCCGAAACGGAGCGTCCGGACCGCGATTGCTTGTTGTGATGAGCAGAGGGTAATCAGTGGACTGACGGCCCAGAAGTCGGCAAAAACGGAACTCAGCGTCCGAATGGTTGAACGATGAAGGGTGCTGGCCCCGTGTTGGATCTGAACGACTTCTACTTCTTTGTGCAGGTGGTCGATCGCGG
>DASYEA010000182.1:0-4561 GCA_036499265.1 Schlesneria sp.
CGAAGTCCTACCGCCTGACGGGATCAGCAAAGATGGCTTCGCCAACAATGCTCAAACCATGGTGCTTTCGCCACTGCAGGTGGAAGCCTATTTCGACATCGCCGAAAAGTCACTCGACCTGTGCATTGTCGATGAGCAGGCAAAGCCAGCGATCCAGAATTTTCGCATGGACCTGGGCCGCAGGATCAATGCCACCCCCTGCCCCGACAATCTGGTGTTGGGGGCAAATAGCTTTCTGCTGAACAATGCCGATTTCACGGTGACGCAACTGACCCCGCAGAAACCGTTCGCCTACGAACCGTTCTTCATGCAGACCAAGTTCGACTTCATCGAAGGATATGTCGGGAACGACACCATCCGCGAATGGCGCAAGTTCGACAGCATCTATCATGCGGTATTCGCTTGCCTGCGAGGTTCGCCGGGATACCCCAAAGGCGAAGCGTTCCAAACAGTGCCGGAAGGTCTACTGCTGCGACCGGCGATCCCAAACTCAGAAATCTTCGGCGTCTCAAACACCTACGGCCCGATGGCGAACTTCAAGATCTCGCTACGAGAGTTGCCAGATCGCGGCAACTTTCGCGTCACTGTCAAAGCCGCTCGTTATGACGACGCCATGCTCCTAAATCCCGCAAGCGATGCCGCCGTTGGTGAAACAGCCGCGGCAACGGTGACCGTCGAAAACCTGGAGAAGTCCAAAGAATCGTCTGTCACATTCCCTGATGCGGGGATCTATCAAGTTGATGTTTCACGGATCGCAGGAGACAGCAAGGGAGTCTTTGCGTTGCAGTTGGGCGATCGGCATTTCGCGGCAACATTGCCGGATTACAAGAAGCCTGGCTCGGCTGATACCGTGACCCAAATGGCAACAGCATTCGCCGTCGTCCGCTTGCCGCAAGGAGCGATCAACGTCGTAGCTCGTTACGGTGATAACGCAACACTTCGCAAGATGGTGTTCAGCCGAATCGACGAACAGAGCGAGTTGGGTCGTCGGTTCAAGGCTTTCGAAACCCGCGTCCCTTCGGTCGGTGTCTATGTTGGACTGCGGCGCGATTGTGGCAGCACGTTGTCTCGGGTCGGCGAACCTCAGGCGGTGAGCCGATCACTTGAGGAATTCACATTCTCTGGCCCGATCAATGACTTCCCTAGCCCCGAGGTCGAGAAAGACAACGTCAATTACCTGGCCGGGATTCGCGAAATCGGGGTTCGCAGCGAATACACCGATGGCCGCGATATGCCAAACCTCTTAATACGGTCGATCGAATTCGAAGGTCCCTATTACGATCAGTGGCCGCCGGCGACTCATCGCAACATCTTCATCGATTCGCCGCATAAAAATGATCCCGAAACGTACGCTCGCGAAATCATTCAGTCGTTCGCGACGCGGGCATTTCGAAGGCCGGTAACTGATGACGAGCAAGCGGCGCTGCTCAACATCTGGAAGCAGACGTATGCAGAGAAGCAGGACTTTTCAGGCAGCATCAAGGACGCCTTGCTGGCCGTGCTCACCGCTCCGCAGTTTCTGTTTCTGATTGAAAACAGTGCGGGACCTGAGCCCGAAGACCTGACCGATTATGAACTGGCGGCGAAGCTCTCGTACTTCTTGTGGAACACGGCCCCGGATCAACAGTTGCTGGAACTAGCGGCGAAGAAGACGTTGCGCGAGTCGATCGATTCCCAAGTGGAGCGAATGATTCAAGACCGCCGCTTCGCGCAGGGAATGCAGCAGTTTGTTTCGCAGTGGCTGAGCTTGGATAAGTTCGATGTGGTCTCGATCGACGAGAAGCGTTTTCCCAAACTGACGCGTGAAGCGAAAAGTCATCTGCGGCAGGAACCAATTCAGTTCGTGCAGCATCTAATCCAGCATAACCTACCACTGCAGCAACTGATTCAGGCCGATTTCATCATGGCCGATGAAGTGGTCGCCAGTTACTACAACCTGGGGGATCGCACGGAGAGCGGATTCCGCTTTGTTCCGCTCAAGCATGACAACGAGAACCTGGGCGGCGTCTTGACCGCGGCCGGAATTCTGGCCGGATTGTCGGATGGGCGAGAACCCAATCCGGTGAAACGAGGAGCATGGTTTGCTCGCAAGATCGTCGCCGAACCGCCAGACGATCCGCCGCCGAATGTTCCCAAGCTGCCCGAAGGGGACAACGTGAAACTGACCTTGCGACAGAGGCTGGAGCAGCATCGCAATCAAGAAGGCTGCGCGAAGTGCCACACAGGAATCGATCCGTGGGGCCTGCCGTTCGAGAAATACGACGCTGCCGGGCGATTCCGAAATGAGGCGGTGGAATCAAGCTCGACATTGCCAGACGGAGCCAACGTGGCCGGCGTAAACGGCCTGAAGGCTCATCTGATCAATGACCGATTAGATCAGATCGCCTTCAGTTACTTGAAGCATCTGGGGTGCTACGCCACAGGCCGCAGCATGACATACAACGAACTAGTCTTCTTGCAGAAAGAAAGCCAGGAACTGCGATCGCACGGTTACGGAACCCGAGATCTAGTGAAGTTCATCGTGACGAGTGACATTTTCATGAAGAAGTAAAGTGAACTTCCTTCGCGCACCGCGCTGCGTCAGCACGGCACGCCTGCACTGTTGGGGTGACCTTGTGTTCGCCTGAACAGAATGCATAAACTTACGCTGACTTGAAACACCCGCCGTCGTACACCGCCGCTGCGCGGAGGTAACGCCCGCGTAGCGAAACGTTGTCCTGATCCTGCCCCACCGACCGACCCGCCTCTTTTGGATTCGACCTCATGCCTAGCGTTCGACTCGATCGCCGATCCGTCTTGAAAGGTCTTGCAGGGGTGACGTTGGCCCTGCCGATTCTTGAGGCGATGGGTAACGAAGTCGTCAGTCAGGCACCTAAACGATTCTGCGCGATGTATACGGCGAACGGCATGTCGTTGCCGAATCCCAAGCATCAGATGTCGGAATGGAGTTGGTTTCCGACGAAAGAAGGACGTGATTTTGAGTTCGGGAAGTCGACGGAATCGCTGAGTCCTTTTCGCGATCATGTCAGCTTCCTGGGAGGCCTGCAGCATGCGAACGGCGGCAAGGCGGACCCTCACCTCTGTTCTGATATGTGGCTGACCGGTGCTCCGCTGCACGATCCAAAGCCGGGGACTTTCAACTCGGTCGCCTTGGATCAAGTCATCGCGATGCACACGAAGAAGTACTGTCGACAGCCTTCACTCGTCCTATCGATCGATGCGGGTGTTGGCTTTCTGTCGCGCACAGGAACGATCTCGTACAACATCGAAGGGAAACCGATCCCCGCGGAAAACAATCCACGTCGAGTCTTCGATCGATTGTTTCGTGGTGACAAGTCCTCGTTGGAGGCTCAACGCGAACAACTGAGGAAGCGGATCAAGCTGGTCGATGCCGTGCTGGAAAGTGCCAAGTCGCTCCACAAGCAACTGGGCAAGTCAGATAGCGAGCGGATGGAACAATACCTCACGTCGCTCGATGAAATCGAAAGCCGGTTGACCGCGTCAGAAAAATGGATCGACATCCCGATCAAGAGCCAGGACTACAGCCACCTGAATCTCGATGCGAACTCGGAAGGAGAGCCGGGCGAGTACTACCGCAATATGTTCGACCTGATCGCCCTCGCCTTCGATGCGGATATCACTCGATCGGTCACGTTCATGCTGAACCGCGAAGACGGCATGGGTGTCAGCGACACTTTCCCCATCAAGTTGGGCCTGAAGCGAACTCATCACAACCTGTCTCACGCCGAAGACAAAGAAGGCCAATTGGCGTTCGCGAAATACGATCAGTTCCTGACGGAACAAGTCGCTCATTTCCTGGGCCGTTTGAAGCAATATCGGGACATGGATTCCAGTGTGTTGGACAACACGATTGTGCTCTACGGCAGCGGTGCCAGCACGACGCACAATCCAACGAACATCCCGACACTCTTAGCCGGTGGGACTAGCATGGGCTTGAAACACGGCACTTACTGGCGTAAGCCAAACACGCCGATGTCGAATGTCCACCTGAGCATTCTGCGTTCGATTGGAATCGAAGAGTCTGCATTTTCTGACAGTACAGGCACGATCAGCCAATCGATCTTCGCGAAGGTGTAAATCGAGTGTGAAGTGCGTATTGCCGCGCAGTAATCTCAATGCTTTCCGACGATGCAATCGCCGAAGTGACTCGCCGGCGCAGTCGTTCAGCGATAAGCGGGCGCCAGCTTAAGCGCTGGGTGTAAGCCCGCGGGCTCGAATACACAACCCCGCTTATCACCGCAGGCCCACAACACGATCGAAAAAACTTCGCAAGACTCAACAACCTCGCTGGCTTGATACAGCCGGAACTGCCAGCGCTTAAGGGAGCATGTGAGAGACATCCCTCCTAACCCTGCCATGGACTGACAAACTCTGCCAAATCGTAAGGAAACAGGATACCCACACATGCCAGCCTGCTTCAGTTTCCCACTCATCGGCGACCGCGCTCCGAATCTACGAGGAGTTCGATTGTCACGAAAGTTTAGGGATCACAGATGGCGGAAGGCAGGCTGACAACATCACAATTGTGGCGCATGCGATT
>DASYEA010000183.1:0-2897 GCA_036499265.1 Schlesneria sp.
TTCCGAAGCCTGTTCAGATCGACAATCATGAGAAATCGCGACTCATTCCTCCAGTGGCTTCTTCACCAGGGTTTGGCCATGAGCGGCCATGCTCTCCTGCAACTCATTGAAGACTTTCTGTTCGGCTTTCGCGTCAGAGAGCATTCCGGAGGGGAACTGAAACGTGATTCCAGACGGAAGGCGAGCCAGCAGCGTTTTCAGCTCATTCAACGAACGCGCAGGGTACTGCCCGGCTACCCACCAGTAGTCCTCGATTGGCGTCCGGTGTGATCCCGATTGAGAGATGGCGCTGTAAAACTCACCATCGAGGCCCGGCTGAAAATCAATGGCCACGGGTTCGCGCCATCCCGATAAGAGGCGATCGACTTCTTGTTGACTGGACTTTGCAACACATCGCATTCGCAATCGACTCAACTTAGCCTTGTCAGTGATCCAACGACGGGAATATGAAATGGCACGGACGAGCGATCCTTCCAATTCCGCTTCGGCAGCTGGCATCTCGGACTCGCGACCTTTCCATGCAGCGTGCGACTTTTCCAAGCGACCCCACAACACCCGCTCTGAGGCCGCAGAGCCGTGACCGCCCAAGAACGAAACTGCCTCTGTAACGTTCTCCAGATTCTGATCATTCACGAGTTCAATTGCGACTTGTTCCAATCCGGGCGACAAATATGCTTCGGCCACATCTGCGACGACGCTGCGATAGGCATTCTCTTTCGATGCATTCAGCACCCGCTTCAACAATGATGCGCCGTACTTGGGATTGTGGCGGATCAAATATGCCAACATCGCTGCTGGCCGCGGACCCCAATAGTGTCGATGACGGCGATAGGCCTTGCGGACCTCGTCGTAAACCGCGGGCGAGCCATATCGAGCCAGCATTCTTGCTGCTAATACTTGGTCTCTGTCCGAATCTTCAACACGCATTTGCACACGTTTAATCAGCAGATCGTCCAACTCAGGGATCGGACGATCAGGTAAAAGTTTGAAGGTGGCGATCGTTGCCCTCGGTCTCGGACGACGAATTTCGGTGAGGATTAGCGCCGCCCCTTCCTCAGGAGCCAGTTCCCAAATTCGACGGAACGCCAGATCGAGTACTGCTGTTCCATAGTGACTGTCATCAACCTCTGGAGCAGCCGCGATGAGTCGTCGCAATACGGCCAGAAATTCTTTGCCACCCAACCGCTTCCACTGCGGCCCCAAGACGCGCATTTGTTCTTCCGTTGTCAACTGCTCGAAGACCGGAATCACGGCATCACGAATTTGCGAAAGGAATTCTGGTGATGGCGGTTCGGGATCGCGATCCTGATCAAGCACGTTGACCGGAAGCCGCTCGAGCAAAGTCTGGGCTCGTGCCAGGGGCCGCTTGGTCTCTGCAGCGGCAATCGCCACTTTCGAATACTGGCGACACAGGTTCTTTTGGAGTTGATCACGTTCGTTTACGAATTGCTCCCGCCTCGCTCTGGCTTTGACTGTATCGCCTGGCGGTGACGTTGCATAAGGCATCTGAACCTCGGCGGCCAGACACGCCAAATTTCGAGTAAGAGTCGCGCTGATCACGAAATCAGGAGACTTCAAGCGACGTTCCAAGACTTCGATCGCTTCGTGTTTGTACTTCGAACCGACCAACGCCATTCCAATTTCGTGCTCGTCACCGGAATATCGCCCCGCCAGTTCTCGCGTCGCCGCTTCCGTGTCCAGATAGCGCAGACGTTGCAGCGCCTCAAGACGCTTGCTTTTACTTGTCGCCGTTTGGTCTTCAGGAAGATCAAGGACTTGAGCTGCCTTTTGAAGCTGCTCCTCCTGCCATTCCGCCGAGGCTGGTGTGATCTCAATCTCCACCAGATTGGAGACGATACGCAAATCGTTTTCGGCGTTCACATCCTTTTTTGCCTCCGCCCTCCAGACGCGGGCCGATTCATCATAGAAGTGATAATGGCCAGGCTTGTCGAAGCGCCGCCATTGGTTGAGATTCGCGCGGTAGCGATAGACTTTACCGGGCTTGGGCGGGTGCGGCGAAGTCCCAACCGAGCGATACGAATCTAGTGTCGACATTGACATGGGCCGCGTTCCCGATTCCGGCGCCACATGGAATATCTCCACCCATTCGTGTTGGCGTTCATTGAGATAACCATTGATCAAGAAGGAATCGGTGCCGTCAAATCGATAGACCACGTCGATCGGAATCAATTCGCCGACATGGAACTGAGTCTGTCCACCAACCAATTCGACGGTAAACTTCATTTCCCGGGGATTTGATGCAAGTCGTTTGGCATGCTCCGCCACGAAATCCGGCTCAATCTCGCTCGCTACAGTTGCCGTCATCAGCAGGCGTGCGATGAGCGTCAGGCACACAACGAATCGTATCATTTT
Source organism: Schlesneria sp. (assembly GCA_036499265.1). Classification (GTDB taxonomy): domain Bacteria; phylum Planctomycetota; class Planctomycetia; order Planctomycetales; family Planctomycetaceae; genus Schlesneria. The sequence goes on from DASYEA010000183.1 coordinate 2,374, forward strand.
CAGTAGCATTCCCGCTCTCATATTCCTGATGATTGGTCTTAGATTGAATCTGACGAAGCGATGGTGAAGTGGCGAATTCATTAGATCGTGACGCTGAAGGAGTTCAAGAAAGTTTACTTCAATTCCAGTAAGTTCCCCGTTCACGACCTCGTTCGCAAGAAATATAACATGCGAGGTAACTCTGCTTGATTCGTCCGATTCGTGGTTTCACTCTGCTTTTAGTGCCTTCCGTGGTTACCGGGCTACTTCTTCTCGGCGATCTTTACGCCTCTCTGTGGGTCAAGTTTGCGGCCCTCCTCGCATTTAGAAATTTGGAAGTAATTTCCCAAAATCTCCGGAATAGGGTTTGATCGAGTCACCGCTTTTATGGCACAAGAGGACCACAATCTGGATGCCAGTCAGCCCTCATCGTTTGAGGCGTGGTCGACGCAGAAAATTTGAATCCGAACCCGCACAGCGGGATAGCTCTTTGACAATTGAACGCCAATTTGCGACTACTACGTTTCGTATAATGGGAGGTTGTG
>DASYEA010000184.1:0-3399 GCA_036499265.1 Schlesneria sp.
GAAGCGACGGCTGAGCAAATCTGCCGTCTTGCCCCTGACGCCATCGGCCTGAACTTCTACGAGAAGTCCCCGCGCTCGGTGCGAAAGGATGTCGCCGTCCGAATTGCAGACGTCACAAGCAATGCCGTTCAACGAGTCGGCGTGTTTGTAAATCACAGCGTCTCCGAGATTGCAGATCTTGTTTACGAATGCAGGCTTGGCGCGGTGCAATTGCATGGCGACGAGACGGCTGAACAGGTTGCGAACATCGCGTCTCGACTGCCGGGAGTTCCTCTTTTTCGGGCCTGGCGCATGAACGGAGAATCGCTCGCCGATCTAGAGCAACACTTGGCTGACTGCCGAGTTCGCGGAATTCAGACTGCTGGTTGCCTGATCGATTCTCGAGTGCCGGGAGCTTATGGAGGAACTGGGCACAAAGTCCCTTGGGAGCCCTTGAGACGGGCCTACGAACACGACAAGTGGCCGTCGCTGATCTTGGCTGGTGGGTTAACCGCCGACAATGTTATCGAGGCAATTCAAGCGGTTAAACCGTGGGGCGTTGATGTCGCCAGCGGAGTCGAATCGGCTCCGGGACAAAAGGATATCGAGCAGGTGCGGCAATTCATCGAGAATGCACGGCAGGCCGGAGAGATCCCCTCAGCCAGTGATCGTGCGTGTCCGTGATTGGAGTGGCCACGGTTCTTTGGACACCCTGCTCCTGCACCCGGGTCGTCAATTCGTCCAATGTCGGCTCGAAGCTCCAGACCTTCGAAGTACAACGACGGTTCAGGCGAACTTCGAGTTGCGATTCCAGACCGACACCCTGTCGGGATGATTGATCTTCGAAGAAACCATGCTCGGTAAGCTCATCCAATATATGATCCAATTCATGTTTCTTAAGGTCCAGTTCCAGATAGATTTCACCGTCATGACGAGCGTTCTCATCGAGGAACCAGCGTTCGCGAAAGGTGGCTCGGCGGGCGTGCCGCATGCCGCTTCGTTCTTCCATTCCGGTCGTCAGCGTCCGCGACTCACACTCATGCCCGCAATCAACGGGCAGGCTATGCAAGGTAACTCGAACCGTGTCCGGATGACCGTCGGGATGAGGCGACTCGATTCGTAGTTCGGCCTTGGCCCAGCACATATTCTGGAACGGCATCACGGACAAGGTCTCCGCAGATACTTGCCGAATCGGCGAACTACCAGTCGTAGGTACGGATGAAAACATTGAACCCGAACGGGGGTGAGCGCGATACACGACAACGAGTCGCTCGGGCTCGTGCGCCTTTTGGACGTTGGCCAACGACTGAGATGTGACGCGGCAGGAAGCCAGCAACAAAGGGAGCAACGCCAGACGGATGCTGGTCTGCTGAAGTATCGGCGTTCCTGGCTTTGCCTTGTGCGTCATCCTTGTCGCCCGCAACAACGATCCTGCGGGCTGGGAGCCAGCCTGCAGAATTCTCGGAATGATCGGAAAACTTCTTTCGGGGCCGTTTGAGCGCGGGCCGTAAAGCCATATCGGCAAGGCTCGTCTTGGCCCGCAGAGTTGCTGTCGGTGACGGAAGAGTTGAACAATTGCGACGAATAACGGGGCTGAAAATCCTCTACAAACCACCCCAGAATGCGATGGCGAATAGACTTGCGCGAATATGCGGGCGATAACACAGCGGATCGTGCATCTTCAGACGGAGGAGTTTCACGGGTCGATAAGTGGAGAGATGGAAGTTGTTCAGGAGATCATTTCGCTGGCATCTGCCGTTATTCTCATCGCGTGCTCGTGAAAAAATACTGCTGATTTCAAAGATTTCGTTGCTCAGGGGTTTGAAGAAGGCTTAGAATTCCGGCTCCGTATCTCCGAAAATTTGAATACCAAAACTGTTACCGTCCTTCGGTCGCTGGCAATGCTTCGAGTTGCAAGCAGGAATCTCTGCGAAAAGGAACTACTGATGGTTCGTCGTTCATTCGTCACCCTGTTTGCTGGTTGCTTTGCTTGCTTCGGCTTGCTCGTCATGGGCGGTCATGATCCGGTCAGTGCGGCAGCGAAGACGGCTTCAAAAACTGCCAATAAGAAACCGATCACGAACCCCAAGTTCGATCCGAACGGGGAAGAGGTTGAACTGTTCGCCGCGATGGAAGCAGGGCAAGTTGAAGTCAAAGTGATCCCGAAGAACGCTCTGGCCGCCACAGTTCTCATCGAGAACAAAACGGACAAGCCGCTGAACGTCAAAGTTCCTGAAGCTGTCATCGCGGCCCCAATTCACGCACAAATGGGTGGCATGGGTGGCATGGGGATGGGTGGTGGAATGGGAGGCATGGGCGGCGGGATGGGCGGCGGCGGTCAACAAATGATGGGCGGTGGTATGGGTGGTGGTGGTATGGGTGGTGGCGGTATGGGTGGTATGGGAGGTGGCATGGGAGGTATGGGTGGTGGTGGCGGCGGGTTCTTCTCGGTTCCACCAGAACGAATCATCGCTGTGAAGTTCAACTCTGTTTGTCTACAGCACGGCCGACCTGATCCGACGTCCTCCAGCAAATATCAATTGATGCCAGTCTCCCGCGTTAGCAAAGATCCCGTCCTGTACGAACTCCTGTCGACGGTTGGAACCGGTAAAGTCGACGCACAGGCCGCTCAAGCAGCCGCTTGGTCGATCTCCGACAAAATGAACTGGCAGCAGTTGGCGAATAAGTCCGTCGAACATTTGGGTGGACAGGCACCAACGCCGTATTTCACGCAAGAGCAACTGTTTGCCGGCCAAATGTTGCTGGCTCAATCGGTGGAACGATCAGAGACGCGAAAAGAAGATCAGAAGGATCCAAAGACCAGCACCCCCGCACCACGCTCGGGTCGGGCCGCTGTCACGAAGTAGATTCGGAAGATTTTGATTGAAATCTGATGGGCTCGCCAATCAACCGGCGAGCCCTTTATCATTTGGTACATTGCACATGGGGCATCAACCGTGGCGAATGAGCCGTTTTGGAGTGTCGAGAAGGGTGGTGATCACGTGGTATTCAAGCGGAGGACAGGCACGCTCGGTGTGGCATGTGCAAGTGGCATCGCGCTGAGCGCCTTATTGATTCAAGCTGTGTGCGGAACAGAGATAGCTGCAATCCCTCCTGCAGCCAAGCGTGACGTCGACTTCATCAAGGATGTTCAGCCGTTGCTCAAAGAGCACTGTTACAAATGCCATGGATCATCGCGTCAAGAAGGGGGACTGCGACTTGATCGACGGGACGATGCTTTGAACGGCGGGGATGGAGGGCCGGTCTTCGCCGATGGCAAAAGTGAAGAGAGCAAACTGATCAAATACGTCGCTGCCGTTGATCCCGATGTGGTGATGCCTCCCGAAGGTGAGAAGCTCTCGGATGAGCAAATTGGCTTGCTGCGTGCCTGGATCGATCAGGGAGCAAAGTGGCCGAAAG
>DASYEA010000185.1:0-3946 GCA_036499265.1 Schlesneria sp.
TCGCTAATGTGCCGATGAGGGCGTGGGCGGATCGCTTGATCATGGATTTGCTCCGTTAGTGAATTTTGGAAGAAAGCGAAAAAGAGGGCAGAGGGTTGAGGACAGAGGGCCGCGAATCACGCCTACCCTCTGACGTCTAACCTCTACCCTCTGTTTCAGAATGTCATTCGGGTGAAGAATATCACGAATGTCGGCATTTTAGTGGGCAAACCTTTACACGGGGTTTGCCGGGGAGGTACCTTGGTGAAGGAGCCGCGTGCAGCGAATCCAATACGCGAGAAAGGGGGACCACGATGACAGACAGCGATAGTAGGCTATCTGGAAAGCAGAGCGATTCGGGGGAACCTCCGTCTCTTCGCTCGGCCTTCTGTTCTGAGCAAGGCCCGCGTCATTCTTTGACGCTCACCCATTTCAAGTCCACGCTTCTGTCGATGCGCTAGGTGTGTGTCGACATGCAATTTCACCGCGGATGGGTTCTGCTCACGGCCTTTCATCGTCTGACTGCATTGTCTGACTCATCATGAAAACGCAGACGGAATCAAAACATTCTCGTCAGAGAGCTGCTGCGTCCCCTTTTCGCCTTCTTTCGTTTCGGGTGATCGCGTTCCTGGCCGTGCTGGGTCCAGGGTTCGTTACCGCGACGGTCGATAACGATCCGGGCGGCATTCTCACGTATTCGCAGGCCGGTGCGAAGTACGGCTACACGCTGCTGTGGACGCTGATTCCGACCACCATCGCGCTGATCGTGGTGCAGGAGATGGCGGCTCGCATGGGCGCGATCACCGGCAAGGGACTCTCCGATCTGATTCGCGAGGAGTTCGGTCTGCGCATGACGTTCTTTACGATGTTCGTGCTCGGACTGGCGGATCTGGGCAATATCGCGGCGGAATTCGCGGGACTCGCGTCGGGGATGGGGATGTTCGGGGTCAGCAAATACATCGCGGTGCCGATTGGGGCAGCGCTGGTGTGGGGAGTGGTGCTGCGCGGGTCGTACAAGAACGTCGAGCGGCTATTGTTGGTGCTGTCGCTGGTCTATTTCACGTATCCGTTGTCGGCATTCCTCGCGCATCCGGATTGGAAGCAGGCGCTGACCGGCACCTTGGTTCCGCAACTGAATTGGGACCCGACCTACATCGCGATGATCGTCGGGTTGATCGGGACCACGATCACGCCGTGGATGCAGTTCTACTTGCAGGCGTCGGTGGTGGAGAAGGGCATCTCGAAGAAGGACCTGAACATGTGCCGCGTCGATGTGATCCTCGGGTGCATCGTTACGGACGTGATCGCGTTCTTCATCGTTGTGGCCTGCGCGGCGACGATTTATCAGTCTGACCATCGCGAGATCACGGATGTCGCGGAGGCGGCCAAGGCTCTCGCGCCTTTTGCTGGTCATTTCGCGGCGCTGCTATTCGGGGTGGGGCTAATCAACGCGTCGCTGATGTCGGCTGCGATCCTGCCGCTCGCGACCACCTATAACATCTGCGAAGGTCTGGGCTTCGAATCGGGAGTGAACAACCGGTTCAAGGAAGCTCCGATTTTCTACGCTCTGTTCACGGCACTGATTTTATTCGGCGCAGGCTTCGTGCTGGTGCCGGGGTTGCCGCTGCTCAAGGTGATCCTGATTTCTCAGGTCGCGAACGGTGTGTTGCTGCCGTTCGTGCTGATCTTCATGCTGCTGCTGGTCAACCGGCCGAGGCTGATGGGCGAATACCGCAATCGACCGTGGGCCAACGTGATCGCAGGCGCGACCAGCGTGATCATGATCGTGCTGACCGCGGTGCTGATCTGGACTAGCCTAGCGGCGTAGCGCCTTCAGTTCAGGTTAGGCGAACAACTTACGGTCCAGGATTTTCCGCGGATCCTTATAGTCTTCTGCCCACCAAGGTTTGTCAGTGGATTTGATCGGGGCTTTCTTGAGCGTCAGTTTTGTCTGCTTGGTCTCTGCCTTTAGTTGGAGCACCCGGAACTCGTAGTGGTCGAACAAGGTCAGTGCCTGGATCATATAGGAGGTAGCAACGCGGCGGTCGCGGATGAGGAGAAGATTTTCGCCGTTCTTGACATCGGCTGGGACGGAGCAATTGTAGGAGCCGAGGTAGACCCTGGCGGTGGGTTTGTCGAAGTCGATGACGACGAACTTGTGATGCATACGAGTGCCGCCGCCGTTAGCGTCGAGGGCTGTGGGCTCGCTCTTGAAAGGCTCGGGCAGATTGCCGGACAAGTTCACTGGAAATACCGGAGCGACCTTCCCGTCAGGAAGATGAACGTCGAGGCCGCCTGTTTTCTTGTCGGAGATGCCGTAGACGAAGATGCCTTCCTTCATTGTCACGGCCTTGATCGCGTCGGTGACGGCTCCTGAAGTTTGATTCAGAAATGCCAGCGAATAGAAAACTGAAGATTTGGCGGACTCTATGTCATCGCCGAGGGCGGTGAGGGTGGCGTTCTTGGCCGAATGGGGCGAGAAGGTAACTTCGGCGTCGATGCCAGCTAATTTGAGATCGATGCGTTCGGTAGAGGCGGTGGGGCCGAAGGTTTTCACGGAATCGCTGACCCAATAGTTTTCGAATGCATCGATAAACGGCTGGATCGCTGCCTTGCCGGTGAGAACCATGGCATTGTTGGATTGAACGAACATGCCGCGCCAACTGAAATTGGTCGATCCGCAGACCGCGGTCTTGGCAGCTCCGTCAACCACGATCGTCTTGTTGTGCTGGAGTTGACTCATGTGGTGCCGCTTGACTTGGTCGGCGCCGGCGGTTACCTGGAGTCGTCCAGCCGCGGTCGATTCTGGGGAATCCGGCTTGCCGTGCGTAGAGCTATTGTCGATGATGACCCAGAGGCGCTTCTTGAGTTTTTCCAAGCGAGTGACGATCGCCGGGTCGTTGAGATCGTAGGCGATCACTCTTACGAGTGCGGTCTTATCGGCGATGGCGGCGTCGAGAACGTCGAGAATCGCGCTGCGGGCTTCGAACCCCATCCAGGCGAGAGCCTCTTCGGCCTTCGGGTGAGTCGGCACGAAATCCAGGCCTGCAGCCGAGTCAGGCGGGATCAGTGTAGCGAGCCCATCGGTCGCGGTGACATAACGATCGACGAATGCCTGAGAGGAAACGAACCCTCGGGTGAACGCAATATTGAGTTTGCCGGGATACGTTTCGCGGGCGAGGACGATGCCGGCTTGCTGCGGTTCCCCGTAGCTCAGCTCTCCCAACTTGTTCATGAAGACGGGTGTCACCCGGTAGGTAAATTCGCCAGCCATATCAGCATTGCGGGGAAAGTGAACCCAACGGAATTTTTGGATGGGAGAGAGACGTGTCGACATCTTATTCGGATTCACGTCGCCGTCCGTGCCAGGAAATGCGAGGCGATTTTTTAGCGCGAAGAAGCGGTCACCACCTGGCTCCTGATATTCAATGGCAAAGCCGACGAAGTCATTGGGCGGTGTGGCGGCCTTCCAATTCATTGCAAGGAGAGTCATGCCGTCACCCCTATGAAGCTTAAGCGTAAACAGAGCCCCGTCGTTCTTCGCGATGATCTGAAAGTCGTTGGCCATTGAAAATCTCCTTTTGAAGATATTCAGCACATTATATGACGCCAACGTGACAATTGCAGGAAAAGCCCCGAGTAGAAGTTCGAAGCGAACATTTCTTTGTCGCTAGGGTGTCGACAGCGGTCGAATGTTAACGAAAGCCAATCCGGGCCGTTATGAGGATGTGCCAGAGGTGCCGTAGACTAGAAGATATGTCAAAAATTGAGCCGCCGAAGCGACTTCTCTTCGGTCCTGGTCCGACCCAAGTGGAACAGCGTGTCTATGACGCCATGTCGAAGCCGGTGGTGGGGTACCTCGACCCTTATTTATTTCAAGTTGTTGATGACATTCGCAGGGACTTGCGGACTGTATTCGGAACGAAGAATCAGTTCACGCTGCCGATCTCCGGTACGGGAAGCGCGG
>DASYEA010000186.1:0-3173 GCA_036499265.1 Schlesneria sp.
GGTTTCAGCGCATCGCGAGCCTGTCCGGCGGTGATATCGACTGCTGTCTCGCCCAGGATCGAACGTACGATCACCGCGCGGCTATCCGACGGGATGATGACGCCTTCGCGAACAGTGATTGCCACCAGCACGCCGCCTCGCTTTTCATCGAGCTGAATCTTGCCTACTGTTCCCACGGTCAGGCCGGCAAATGTCACGGGCGCAGTCTGATACAGGCCCGATGCCGATTCGAAATGAATCGACAGCGCGTAGCGTTTCTGGGTGAACTGCTTCAGGTCGCCGAATTCGTAGACCAACCAACCGCCGATCGCCAGCGCGATCATGACCAGCAGGCCAATTCGAAATTGAAGCTGCCTTTCCGTCGCCATGTTTCAACATCCTTATGGAGCAGGATTGCTGGAATTCCGCCTTCAGGCCGAAATTCTGCGCTGCGTCCAAGGCCTTGGACACAAATCCCTTTATGCTGCGTACATCTCTTTCAACCGAGCCCCCGCTTCGCCGCGGACGAAGCTGGAAACTCGCACATCTTCCGATTCAAACGCCATTTCCGCGGTTCCTTCGTAAATCACTTGCGGCTGACCGGGTGCCACTCGACTGAGCGGGTACAGCATCACGACTCGATCGGCGACTCGACGCACGGTGTTCATGTCGTGAGTCACCACGACGCTGGTCACTTTGCGATTCAACTGCGTCTGCAGAATCAATTCGTTAATCACGTCGCTCATGACCGGATCGAGTCCGGTGGTCGGTTCGTCATAGAACACGACATCGGGCGACATCGCGAGTGCGCGTGCCAGGCCGACTCGTTTCTTCATCCCGCCTGAGAGATCTGACGGTCGCTTTTCCGCGACCGCCTCTGCCAGGCCGACTTCGTACAGACGTTCCATCACGACATCGCGAATCTGCGAGTCTTTCAGTTTAGTGTTTTCTCGCAGCCCAAACGCCACGTTCTCGTAGACATTCATGCTGTCGAACAGGGCCGCTCCCTGGAACAGATAGCCAAATCGCAGCCGATCGCGATGCAATTCTCGGGCGGACCGACTTCGGACTGGTCGGCCGTCCCAGCGAACTTCGCCGCGAGTCGGCTCGAGTAACCCCGCCAGCAGCTTGGTCGTGACGCTCTTGCCGCAACCGCTTTCGCCGATCAGCACCAGTGTCTCGCCGCGATGGACGTTGACCGAAATGTCCTGCAACACCTTCTGTGAGCCAAATTCCACGCTGACCCCTCGCAACTCCAGAACGGGAGCCGCGGTGGCAGGTAGAGCAGGGGACTTCACAGAGGAATTCACGGGCCGATCATCCGAATCAGGAGCTACGTGGTCGAAGGGAACAACGGTTGATTACAGCACGGTGAATCCCAACGCCCACAGCATCCGGTAGACATTGTTCAACAGGATGACAAGCGCCAGATCCAGCACCAGGATGGCGATAAACGAACAGACAAACGAATCGGTGGCGGCTCGTCCCACTCCTTCGGCCCCGGATCCGCAATGAAAGCCGCGATGACAGGCGATGATGGAAATGGCCGCTCCGAAAAACATGCTCTTCATCACACCGGAGACAACGTCGAACGCGGTGATGAACTGCTGAGAATAGAGCCAGTAGAAGTGATCGCTGACACCCAGCATCTTCACACTGACGACCCAACCGCCGAAAATTCCCAACCCATCGGCGAGGAGCGTGAGCGCTGGAATCAACCAAAAACAGGCCAGGAATCGCGGTACAACCAGATAGGAGATGGGATTGGCGCCCAGTGCCTTCAAGGCGTCAATTTGCTCGGTGACTCGCATGGTCCCGATTTCGGCGGCCATCGCGCAGCCGACTCGACCGGCCAGCATCGTCGCAGCCAGCACCGGCCCCAACTCCTTTACCAGTGAGACGTTAATAACGGAGCCAATGCGACTCTCCAAGCGGTACATCCGCAGCGTGTCGTACGTTTGGACGGCCAGCACCATGCCGATGAACAGCCCAGTCACCGCGATGACCGGAACGCTGCGGACGCCAACTTCATACATCACCGGCCACAGCACTCGGGATCGAGGCAACTGCCCCATCAGACCACCCAGCGTGAGGAACAAAAACCGAGTCAGATCGCCAATCGCAATGATGAAATTGGCAACCAATCGCCCCACCGTGTGGATTGGCGTTGGATCGGTATTAAGTAACGACGCGGACATACAGACCTCCCGACAGTTCCGGACAGGCGATCTGTAGCGAATCTTGCCGATTCGGGCGAGGCCAATTCGAGGTCATCCGGTGATCAGAGCGACCATCGCCCGTGCCATTTCGAATCAACACGTTCGATCTGCAGACGGACGCAGATAGAATGCACTGAGATTTTCTCCTTTGCATCTCTGCGCCTTCGCGTCTTTGCGTTAATACATGCGATAATCCCAAGCACGCCATTTCGTTCGGGCCGGACTTTGATTGCTGCCTGCCCGCCATTGTGAGACACTCTTGGACTGATCTCTCAGTCGCTCTTTCCTGGTTCACTGAATGTATTTGACTCTCGTCAGAATCACTTTTTTGTGCGTCATCTTCGTGCCGACCGCTGTTCGTGCCGCCGAGATTGGTGATTCGACGCAACTATTCTTCGCGAAGCATTGCCTTGCCTGTCACAGCGACGACACCAAAGAGGGCGGACTAGACCTTAAGGCGATGACCGGCAAATTGTCGGATCGAGCTGACGTGGAACGCTGGACTCGCATCTATGACCGAGTCGCGATGGGCGAGATGCCGCCGGAAGGGGAGCCTCGGCCGGACGCCGCATTGCAACGAGCGTTTCTCGCATCAATCGCTACGCCGCTCAAGGCTGCCGACAGCCAACTGCGGGAAGTCGTTCAGCGACGACTGAATCGAGAAGAGTATCAGTACACGGTACGCGATCTACTCGGCCTTGATATCGAACTGAAACAACTATTGCCCGAGGATCAACAGGCAGGTGGCTTTGATAACAATGGCGAAGCCCTCGCGATTTCTGCAGAATTGATGGGGCAGTATCTCAAGGCTGCCGAAACGGCGATTGATGCGGCGATCGTTCACGGCGATCAACCACAATCGACTACGTTCGTCGTCGATCCCGGCAGTGAAGTGAAGAACGATATTCCCAAATTCTTCGGCATCGAGAATGGCCGCACGGTCATCTACACGACGGACAACGGCAACTACAGCAA
>DASYEA010000187.1:0-5919 GCA_036499265.1 Schlesneria sp.
CGCCTGGTATTCACCGCTATTGAAGCCGACCAGGATCCGTGCCGGTGTTTTGCCGATGTTCTCAATGGAATGGCCGTAACCTTGTGGAATGTAGCCCGCATCACCCGGCTCCATTGATTCAATGCGGTATCGCCCATGCGAACCAAACATCGTCACGCTGATGTTTCCCTGAATGACGTATTGCCACTCGTCCGCCGTCGGGTGCCAATGCAACTCACGCAAAGCTCCGGCATCCAGATCCAACACGACCCCGGTCATTGTTTTGCTGATCGGGAAGTTGCTGGAATCAACTCGCCACTCGCGACCTCCATCGAAGATCCGATGAGGCGGCTGCGCGGTGAGTTGGTACTTGTGCGTTAGCGGAGGGAGTTTCCATCCTTGTAGCGGCGCAGCGGGCTTTTCAGGTGGAATCTTTCCTTTCGCAAAGTACACCTCTTCCTTCGGAAAGTCGTCGAATGTTTCTGCCGGCAGTTTGAAGTTCTTGGCCAACAGAGCCTTGGGAGTGTGGCCCATCCAGTCACTAATGCTGAAGGTGCCAAACTCTGAGAAGTAGCCGTTGTCGAAAATTAAAATGAAATGGCACGGCTCGTTCCCCAGGCATTCCAGCATGTGGCCATGGCCGCGCGGAAAATACCAGACGTCGCCAGGTTCGAAGTCATTGGTTTCGGCGCAACCGGACGGTTCAATGACGGTCGTTCGGACTCGCCCTGACATCACGAACGCCCATTCGGCTGCTGTCGCATGCCAATGCATTTCGCGCATGACGCCCGGTTCCAGACGCATCGAAACACCCGCGATGCCTTTGGAAATGGGAAGCTGTTCGACGGTCGCTTCCTTTCCAAAACTGTTGCCGATGACTTTGCCTGCCGACTTTTCCAAGGCAAACTTAAACGTCGGCAATTGTTTGCCAGCGAGCAACGGGTCTGGAACATTGTTCATAAAACTCGGATCGCCACCCTGGGCCCGATCGGAATTCGTCATCGCAGCGGCGGCGGCAAATAATGCTGCCCCATTGAGGAAGTCGCGGCGCGGCAGATCGGACATAGAGGTGCCCTTCGTGTGGAGACTCGGCAATCACTGGCAAGATCGTTGCGAATTGGTTCGCCGTTCTCAAGAGTTATTTGCGAAATAGACGTGATCTTCCAGATGCTACCGTGGTTCCGAGCCACGATGATTTTGAATCGACGCCTTCGTACAATTGAAGCCGTTGATTCAAGCACTGTTTCCACCATCGAGCAATCACCGTGAACTCAGAATCCCTCACTATCCAGACCGTCGTCGAGACCTCACTCTACGGTGACGATCTTGTCGCGATGGAATCGTTTTACACGACCGTGCTCGGTATGCGAGTCGTCGCGCGCGACGCTCATCGCCACGTCTTCCTGCAGGCCGGACCGGCCAGCATGCTACTGATCTTCAAGCCAGACGTGACGCTGATCCCTCATGACTTCCCTCCGCATGGCACACGTGGACCCGGTCATGCGGCATTGGGAATTGCGGCCGATCAGTTGGAAGCATGGCGGATCCGTCTGGCCCAGCATCAGGGCGTGATTGAACATGAAGTCACCTGGCCGCGAGGTGGGCATTCACTGTACTTTCGAGATCCCGCTGGCAACTCGATCGAACTCATCACGCCCGGCGTCTGGGGACTGCCTGCGGGGTGGTAGCATGGTTGTGCATTGTGACGAGCCTGGCTACGACGGACTGTCCGCATGCATGATGACCGTGAAGTTTTCGCTATAGGCCACGCCGTCGTCCGAGTGAAGCCGCAAGTGGCCACGAATGCGGGTCAGACTCGGCTTCGAAGTTCCGCGAAACCAGAATAGCACTGTCGCGGCGGTCATTGACTGAACTGTGATTTTCAGCGGGAACTGGATTGTGGCTCCCTCTTGCACGCCATCCAGTCGGATCGAGACGTGCCCTTTGTGATCCAGTGGTGGATAGATCTTGGTCCCCACTTCTTCGTAATCACGTTTCTCAACCTGCTCGGGCAGAAATTCTCCTTGAGTCACATCCAGGGCGTTAGTTGAGCAGTTAAAGATCGTGACGCGGATCGTCGCGTGTTCGACGCGTTCATCATCGACCAGGGGATCTCGACCGTTGGCGTTGGACTTTTCATTCACCTGCTGAGTAATGACCGCCATGTTGGTGATCATCAGATCGCCAGCCAATTCGGGGCGAGCAATAAACGCCGCCAGGGCCTTCCGATTCAACTGAGTCATCGTCAGCGAATGCTCGCTCAGATATTTCCGAACAGCACGATTCAGCACCGGCGAGATCGCTTCGCGGAAGCCGACAAAATCGTAGAACTCCACCGATGGCGGCTTCGTCCCTTCGTCGGGATCTTCTTCATTCAGCGAAATGATGATGGTGGGGGAGGAGCGAGGCGGAGTAGATGGTTCTGCTTCTTGATGAGGATGAACAACAGAAGCTTCGACCACTGGCAGGATCGTCGACGACTTCGGCTTCATCCGCAGTGGGATGGCGGGCGGCAGGTGCTCTGGCTCTGGCAGCAAGCCTTTCACTCGCTCGGCAAATAGCCACTTTCCTTCGACGCCTCGTCGAACCATCGTGTCACGTTGGATTTGCCCGGTCTCGACCTTCGCCTTGAGTTCCTGTGCAGTAAACGGCCCCAGTTCTTGGCCCATGACTTGGAAATACCAATCGCGCATTGGAAGGTCTCGTGACTCACTGAGGCGAAAGCTGTCTAATTGCATAGAAGCTATGGCCGTCGTAGACCGCAGTCAATCGGCCCTGTAGATCAGCAAAAACTGCCGCTGATCAACGCACCTTGACCGACTAGAGGCGAATCAATACACCGCATTCTCTCCGACTATCGTTAAGCACAAAAGCCAGACTTTTCGCGAGTCCCGTCATGAGCGGACGCCGTTTGCAGCTCATTCTATTGGTTTTGATCACACTCACTTCGACAGCGATTGCGCAACCGCCGTCGCCGCAGCCCGGATATTATCCTCGACCTGTCCAGACGTTTCCGGCGCAGGCCCTCCCCGCGGATGTTCCTGTTCGCGGCAACAGCCCCGGTGGCTCTGTTCCGTCGGATCTTGCTCGCCCCTCCGTGCCCATCTCACATCCCGATCAAATCGAATTTCAGTTGAAAACTTTAACTGAGCAATTCGCGGCAACGGGTTTGATCGAGGAGGCACGTACCACCGCTGCAGTCGCAAGTCGCGTCCGCGAACTTCATTTTGATCGATTGCAGATGGCACATCGGGCATTTCCGGCCCAGCACAGTGAATCGAATCAAAAGCAGATCGTTCTCCGTGTTCAAATGGCCGAGTTTCAACTGACGCCCGACTCAAAGAAGTTGATGGAAGAGTTATTAGGCAATCCGAGACTCGGCGAAGCCCCAACAACGTCAAATACTCTGAGCAGAGTGTATGAAACAGAACAAATTGAAAAATGGCTTGCCGATTTCGAACGTGCGGGCATTTTGCGAACATCATCGCGCATGCAAGCCAACATCTTGAATGGCCGATCCACCCTGCTCAAGTTTGCCCCGGAGGGTGGGAGCCCTCAAAAGAACAATGAGAGTCTAGAATCGGCTGCGCAGGATGACGAGAATGCACATTCCGCAAAGTTCATCGGTACCACCCTGGATGCGAGCGCCGCGATCCGCGAGAACAACTTTATCGCATTAAGACTGATTGCAGAGAACAGAATAGAGTCGTTTGAGGGAGGTACAACGGGACGTCGCATTCAAACCGAAAGTGAAATTCGAGACGGACAAACTCTCGTTCTGGGCGGGTTGCTCAGCAGCGGAACCTTGACCGAAGTCACGCGGGTGCCCGTACTGGGTGACGTTCCTTTGGTAGGAAGACTGTTCAGCCGCCGAAAAATTTCGGTGATCGAGACAGAACTATTGATTGTCATCACGCCGGAAATCGTGGCCTCCCCGTCAGTGAATCGCAACACCGTGCAGCCCGCCGTCCATTCGCGCTCTGGTCGTTAGCCAAATATCACAACCGCGCTACTCGCATTACTGGGCAGGACGTTCGCTGCGGAAGCAACATCTGGTTGGAAGCCAAACGATCAGCTCTGATGTTGGTAGCAGTCGCTTCTAACCGAGAATGGTCGCCATTCGACCATCTTTTTGAATGCCATCACTGGGCGACCTTGATGACGCAATAGGCTTCTCATCTCCCTTTAATGAAGCTGTTCTACCATTCCGCTGAATGACAACTGAACCTCATTTCTGGTCACAGCAGACCAGTGATCGGTTGTCTCTTATTCAGGAGTGGAATCATGTTACGTCAACGAATTAGCAGAATAGTCGCCGGGGCTTTACTGGCAGCTGGAACCCTCGGGGGCACCGCATACTGGCTGGAAGCGCGCGAGCCGCTGCGTGTTCCCAACGTCTTTCGAACCGAGGAGAAACCAACCATGCATAGTGGACGAGTCGAAAAACTGTTGAAGAATGATCATGGCGACGTGGATGGCCTGCAATTTGCCGATGGCTTCGATGTCCACTTCCCGCCTCATGTCGGTCGACGAGTGGTTGAGCTGATCGAAACAGGCGCGGAGGCGAGTGTCTGGGGACGAAAAGAGACGAAGCCTCGCGGCGAAGTGGTCTTTGAAGCGAGTCGGATCGAAAGTGGAGACGAGACGATTCAAGTGGATCGCCCTCGCCCTCCTGTCGGACCCCGAGGGAAACGCGGAGCCGAACAACCGATGAATGCGACGGGGACGATCGCCGACTTCACAACGAACCATCACGGCGATGTCGATGGCCTGCTGCTGTCCGACGATACTGAAGTGAAGTTCCCTCCGCACTTGGGTGAACAACTGCAAAGCATCGCCAAAGTGGGTGACAAGATTGAGATCGAAGGACGCCGCCACGTCACTCCGCATGGCGATATCCATCTGCATGCCGATCAGATCACGGCCCCTGGCGGTAAGACCTGGAGTCGTGACGAATTCGCCGGTCGTCGCCCTGCTCCTCCCGAACCGGCCGTGAATGGTCGCGATCGAACACCTCAGCCGACCAATGCCGAGGTTATGAAGGAACTGACTGCGATCCGTCGCATGCTGGAAGAATTGAAGCGATAGACTGGTTCTGCCATTCTGTTTCGGCACCGGCGTCCCGACATTTCGTCGGGACGCCGGATTTTTGAAAGCCATTGTGATGCGAATCCTTGTGATCGAAGATCAAGCCGACTTGCGACGCCTGGTGCAAGGCATCCTCGAAGAGGACGGCTATGCCGTGGATGTCGCCGCCGACGGTGCCGACGGATTGGCAAAGGCTCAAGTGTGGCCTTACGATGCGATCGTGCTGGATCTGATGCTCCCGAAAATTGATGGTTGGGACGTGCTTGAACAACTGCGTGAGACGCATAAAACACCTGTGCTGATCCTGTCGGCGCGCGATGCTCTTTCCGATCGCGTTCTCGGTCTGGATATTGGTGCTGATGATTATCTCTCCAAACCGTTTGAACGGCCGGAACTGCTGGCTCGACTTCGAGCGCTGATTCGGCGCACCGCGGGACAAGCAAAATCAACGCTCACGATCAAGAACCTGCAAGTGGACCTGATCAGCCGCACGATCACTCGCGAGGACGAAATCATTACGTTGACCGCTCGGGAATACATGTTGTTCGAGTATCTGGCGCTGCATCGTGGCAAGGTCGTCACGCGCACCGAACTGTATGATCATCTGTTCGATGAGAACGACGAAACGCTATCGAATCTGCTGGACGTGTACATCTCGTACCTTCGCAAGAAACTTGGTGCCGATGTGATCGAAACTCGGCGAGGACTGGGCTATGTCATCCCCGAGTGACACTGATTCGACGAAGGTCGCTCGCCCGAATCAGCGTGGCTGGTCCCTCCAGACTTTGTTGATCACATCGCACGCGGGACTCGTCGCGATCGTTGTGCTGGGATTTGGCGCATCGATGTTGG
>DASYEA010000188.1:0-12916 GCA_036499265.1 Schlesneria sp.
ATCGAACGACTGTTCGGTGTACCCCCCCGGTCGCCAGCTATCGGATCCGGGGAAGCTGTTGTTGCGATGCCATTGGGCTCGAATGAATTTCAGGTCTCCCAGCAGACCGGCGCGAATCAGGGCGTTGGCGTTGTCGTAGAGCACGTTGTAGTGACGCTGGTGACCGACGGCCAACAGCTTTTTCTCTTGCCGTGCGACGCGGATCATCTCTTTGCATTGCATGACCGAGTGAGCCATCAGCTTTTCGGTCAGCACGTGCTTGCCGGCCTTCAGGCAGTCGATCGCGACTTGTGCGTGCTGGACGAGCGGCACGGCGATGACGACGGCTTCGATTTCGGGATGGGCAGCGAGTAGCTCTTTGTGGTCGGCGTACAGCTTGATCTTCATCGCTGTTTCGCGGCCGAGCTTGCGAATCAGGCCCCAGCGAACGTCATCGCCGTCGCCGTTGAGTGCGCGGACGCGGTTCTTGGCTCGCAGATCGGCGACCGCGACAATGTTCATGTAGTCTGGCGGATGCTGCGTGAGCAGTACCGAACCTTCATCGCCGCTGCCGATGAAGCCGACCTTCACAGGAGATCCCTGCAGAGCGGCGTAGCCGAAGTAGGCGGCACCCAGCGTGGGAACGGCGGCGGCCGCGCTGACGAGGAAGGCGCGGCGGGAAAACGCCACCGCCTCGTTGAAGTTCTCTTTGCCGAGTTGTTCTTGTTCTGGTGTTAATTGCATGGCACGCTCCTCGGGAGAGTGAATCTGGAAGGTTTAATGCTAATCGAATTCGCTAGTGCTGGTAGCACTTACCTGTCGCGTTGAAGCATGGGTTAGACCAAGTCGTTTTCTGCTCGCGGGACGCCGCAGCGATGTGGGATATGCTCTAGTGTCGTCTCTTCAAACCTGTTCGCGTCGCCCAAATAGTCTGCCAAACAGTCCCGAGATGATGGAGTCAGCACCGAACCATTTGCCGCTGGGGAGCGCTGCGATGGCCAACAGCGCCACCATTTCGACGAAGACTTTGTTGACGATGATGTTGTGTTCGATGCTGGGAATTTCCTGAATACCTGGCCAGGGGGGCATGGCCATGTAGAACATGAACAACAAGACCGCGCCGCCGATGGCCGACAATCTGGTGAACAAACCCAAAATCAACAGCAGGCCGATGATTGTCAGCCCCCACATTGTACGCTGATTGATCTGCTGCATGGGGGAAGGTTCTGGTGGAAGTGGGCCGATTGCCAGTTGTTTGGCCGTCAGCAACTCTTCCGCGCGGGTTTGCATTTCTTTCTCAAGGGCCTGCACCGGTCCCACAACATCACGCCGCTTGTCCTGCAGTTCTTTCCATTGACGTTCGACGTGATCCCATTCGAATTTGGTACGGGCCTTGCCGTAGTTGGTTTTGAATCTTTCGACCAGGTTTTTGTAGATCTCGACTTCACCCACTTGCACGACGAGGGCGATTTGACCTTCTTCGCGATCTTCTTCTTCCGTTTCGGTCTTGGCGGCGGTTGCGGTCGGGAGGTTGGCCCCCTTGACCTGGATGATCACGCCCATGCGGTCTGGATCTTGCTTGAGCAATGCCTCCAGCTTTTCGTTGTACGACAGCCGCGATGACAGTTTGTAAACGCGAGCCAGTGCCGTGAGGAACTGATCACAGACCTTTTTGGCTTCTGGCTTCGCTTCGGCGATGTTTTTGACGGCGGTGGCCAGACGATCCTGTTCGGAGGGGAGCAGGTGCTTTTTGCCGTCGACGATCAACTGCGAGGACTCGGCATCAAAGCGGATTGCCTGTTTGTTGACGCCGCTGACCTTGGTGAGGTCCAGCCCCGGCGGAAGTTGCTTGAGGGGGACTTCAAAAGAGTCGGGGCCGTCCGTCAGGACTCGGAAGGTCTCTTTTTGCGTGTCGTCGAGCTGATATTGGTCGACAAATCGCTGCCGCCAGGCCTGCCATTTTTGCGACATGAAGTCGTAGTCGAGCCACTTCAGATCGTCGGGATCGCCGGTCATGGCCCGGAACGTGGGCCGCAGCGGTCCGGTGGAATTTTTGAGATACCCTTCGGCGGTCCACGGGGTCGAGGTGCGTTGCGTCCCCAGTTTCCACAGGCCTTCGTACATCAAATGCCAGCCGATGGAAATTCGCAGCAACACCAAAAAGATCACGGCGAGCAGCGAAACTTTGCGAAGATCACCTGGCACTCGTCAGCCTTTCCCACCAAGAGCAATTCGGCAATGGACCTGAGCGCGTTGCCGGTTAGCACCAACCGATACGCAGGTGACACCGTCAATTTCCGTGGAAAAAGACCCGCTCTGGCGAAACATTGTGGAACAGGGGTTCCAAGTTTCGGCCCCGTTTGGGGGGCGGGAAAAAGATGGCGCCGACCATCGGGAAATTATCACAGCAAGCCAAGGCATTTTCGACCCCGAGCACAAAAAAAGCCGTCGACAGTGCATCGGCCAGCGCCGCATCGGGCGCAATCACACTGACCGACATCATCGATTCGACCGGCCAACCCGTGCGAGGATCGAGAATATGTCCATACCGCTTCCCCTGATGGCGAAACCATTGGACGGCGGTGCCACTCGTTCCGAGCGCTTGATCTCGTAGCAGCAATGTGGCGAACGGCTTGTCGGGAAGCAGAGGATTCTGCAGTCCCACGGGCCAGCCGTCGTGACCGGCGTGGCATCCGTGAGCGTGAATACTGCTGCGGCCCCCGTGGACCAGCCAGTTCTGGACGCCGCGTTCCAACAGCAGTTCGCCTGCTCGATCGACGGCATATCCTTTTCCAATGGCTCCCAGATTCAGTTCGACACCCGGTCGATCGAAAGCCACGGTGGATGCGGCTTCATCGAGCAGCAAGTGATGGGAGCCGACGTTTTCAAGCGTGATCGCGATCTCGTTGGCAGACGGGATCGTGTCAGCCTGACGGGCTCGTCGCCACAATGAAAGCAGGGCTCCGGCGGTGGGGTCGAATCCCCCCGCGGTCTGCTCACTGAGTTGTTTGGCTCGACGCAACAGTTGATACAGATCGCGCTCCACGAAAACTGGGTTCAGCGCAGCACAGCGATTCAGTTGGGACAACTTTGCATCGTCCCGATAGACGCTCATCACTTGCTCGAGGTGATGGACGAGATCGAGAGCTTCAGACGCCGCTTCGAGCGGGGTTCCGTCGCTATCGGGGTTCAACATGATGTCAAAATCGCAGGCCATGGCGATCGTACGTAGTAGTAGCGTGGGACCGCGACCAGGGATCTGCGGCGCCTGGCGTTCGGTCAATTTTTGGCTGATTCGGTCAAGTTCGGCGCGAGCAGCCTGACCGGTGAGAAAGTCGCGGCGACGATGTGGATCTTGGGTTGCCATGGGGATAATCAGTTTAATCAATTCCAGCGAGATGGAGCATTCATCGCTAAAGGGGTGACGATATGACGCGGTCGCCAAGTATTGATGCGATCTTCACAAATGGCTCACAATCCTCACACAAACGTTTGGCAAAATTCTCGCCTCGAAGTGGGTCGCTGGAAATCGACCCGTATTTATCATTTTTCTAGCGAATTTGTTTAGGGGTCGAGGCTGTGATTGCTGAAGCGAAAAAACGTTCGAGGCAGGGATTTACGCTCATTGAATTGCTGGTTGTCATCGCGATTATCGCCGTTCTGATCGCTCTTCTATTGCCCGCCGTTCAACAGGCGCGAGAAGCCGCCCGTCGAACTCAATGCAGGAACAATTTGAAGCAACTCGGTTTGGCGCTCCACAACTATCACGACACGCATTCTTCGTTTCCACCGGGTTGCCTGGCACTCAAGACGAGTGGTGCGGCATTTAGTCCGGCTGATATGGAACCGAAAATTAATCAAGTTATTGGTGGTTGGGGATGGACCGTCTTCGTGTTGCCGTACATTGACCAAAGTCCGCTGTATCAGGTTTTAGGTCCCAACGGGAACAACTTTCCCACGGCTCCCACGCCCGCCACGCAGACGATCATCCCTTCATTCCTGTGCCCTTCCGATCCCAGCCCCGCTATCGTTACTGCGACCGCGCTAGGAGCTACGGGTGCGCCGAGTGGAGGTGGCATCGGAACAAACGGATTCGCCAAATCCAATTATCCCGCGATTTTTGGCAGCAGCGGTGTTGTCTACGTGATGACGGCAGCGGCCATCCCAGACGCCACGCGAGGAGTCTTCTGGTACAACAGCAGCACCAAAATTCGCGACATTACAGACGGCACCAGCAACACAATCATGGTTTGCGAACGATACTGGGATGGTGGTGATTCGGAAACACGCCGTGGCGCAATCTGGGCAGGTAAACCGGACGGATCCAGCGGAGGATTGAACGTCGGCAATAAGTATTCCAACATCGTGCGCGCTGCCAACTCGGCGGCGTGGTTGCCAAATGCGCCCGTGCCCGGTGCAGGAAACAACAATACAGCCTCCAGCAAGCATGTCGGTGGCGTCCACTTCATCTTGGCCGACGGAAGCACCCATTTCGTCAGTGACAATATCGATGGGCTAGTTTATCAGAACCTCGCCCAGAAGGCCGATGGTCTGCCCGTCGGCAGTTACTAAGTCGAGTGGCATCTGAGGGGCTGCGGCAAATGGCCGCAGCTCGTCGACTTGCAGTCGTTTAACCTCTCTCCTCTGGGGCTTGCCTGCGATTCCGATTGCTAGCCCGCTCTCTTCGGATTAGCCTTTTTGATTCTGGCCAACCTGGCAACTGCCTCGGAGCCTCGTATTCTGTCGCTCTACGAGCGCTACTCGCGAATTTCTGTACCCACTCGATGCGGCAACAAACGGTTGCAACGAGATCGAGTATCTTGCGCCCGGACGGTTCTTGGTCATTGAGCGGGACAGTAATGCAGGCTCTAAGGCGGGAGCAAAAAAAATCGTGGAGATCCATATCCGGGCCGCGACTGATATCAGCAAGATCGGCTCACTTCGTGCGACGTTGCTTCCCACAGGTGTCACACCTATTTCGAAGCGGCTGTTTCTGGATCTGCTCGATCCGCGCTGGAAATTCGCTGGCGAAACATTCCCTGAAAAAATCGAAGGGATTGCTTTCGGTCCAAAGTCGAGTGATGGATCACGAGTTCTGCTGATCACCAGCGACAATGATTTTCTGCCCGCTCCAGATCAATCTGTTCTCGATGAGGTTGAAGTTCTTACGACATTCGGCCTGTTTGTGACCGATTGGCGGCGTCCCACAGTTTCCTGGCCTGCAAATCGCTGTGTGGCACTTGAGTTGCTTATGTCGAATCAAGGCATCACCCCGCAATTTCGAGAGGACACCCATCATGCCCAACAAAGCGACAGTAGCCCGAGCTAAAAAAGACAAGCGAGAAGGTAAATCACCATCGACACAAGCTGGTGAATTCATCAAGGAGACAATGGACGATATCCGCTCTGGCCGCATCGGGGCTCGTTCCACGAAGCAGGCTATTGCGATTGGGTTGTCTAAGGCCCGACGAGCGGGTGTCGATTTGCCACCGCCCGCAAAAGGGAAGACCTCCGAGACGACTCGGAAGAATGCGAAGCGTGCCCACGAGGTTGGTCAGACCGACCCGAATCGGCCCGTGAATCCGAAACGCTCGAAAGCCACGACCAAGGCTCTGCGCCGGGAAGGAGCGGAGGCGGCTTCTCACGAGGCCATATCCAAGCAGGTGAGCCAGCAAGCGAAGAAGCGGACCCCTGCGGAGCGAAGCGCGTCTGCTCGCAAAGGGGTGAAGACACGTCGTGCTAATGCGAAGGCTTCCACTCGCGCGTCGTGACGCTGAATATTGCACATGCTCACTCCCCCGATCAAAGCGATCGCAGCAACGTGAAGACACTGGTGGCCCAGAGCTGCCACCAGATGGCACCCAATCTGAAATCCAAAACGAGCAGAATTGCGCACGGTCATTTAGCCCGTCGCTTTGGATTTTGCTGTGGATGTCGGGTTGCTTCACTGCCAATAGCGCTGCGAAGAGTGACGGGTTGGAAAACCCATCCCAGGAGGGAATAAGGCACAATGATTAGGTGGCTCGCAGCAACCACGCGGATGGCGTTTCGAGAGCTTGGCTGACTGTCTGCAGGAACCTCGCAGCAGGGGCGCCGTCGACGATGCGGTGGTCGAAGGTCAGGCTGAGGCTCATCTGATCGCGCGGCACGATTTGGTTTTCGACGACAGCCGGTTCGCGGCGAATGCGGCCCAATCCCAAGATGGCGGTCTCGGGCGAGTTGATGATCGGGGTGAAGGCATCGATCCCAAAGGAACCCAGGTTCGTCACCGTGAAGACGCCATCCTGCATGTCGGCCGCCTTGAGCTTCCCCTGCCGTGCCAGTTCAATCAGTCTTGCTGATTCCAGACTGATGTCAGTCAGTGCGAGTGAACCCACATCCTGGATGACAGGGACCAGGAGGCCGGGTTCGGTATCTACGGCAAGGCCGATATTGGCTGAAGCAGGAATGATGATTTGATCTTCCGACCATTGGGCCATGAGCAGCGGATGTTCCGCCAACGCCATTGCGACGAGCTTGATGATGATGTCGGTGTAGGAGGGGACAACCCCGCTGCCCGCTGCTTTGAATTGTTGCCGAAGGCTGACGAGATTCGTCGCGTCAATCCGAGTTGTTAAGGTGACCGGTGCCGTGTTCTGACTGCTTTGTGACATCCGATCCGCCGTTGTGCGGCGATGTCTTGTGACGGGAATCGTCGTGCCCTGGATCGTGCTTTTCGGACTGGCTCCGTTGGCACGATGATTCGACTTTGCGGGGGCGCTGCGAACATCCTGTTCGCGGACTCGACCGTCGCGACCCGTTCCGGGGAGGCTGGCCCAATCGATGCCCAGTTCTTTTGCCACTCGGCGCGCACGAGGCGTTGCGATTGTCGATGTCACCAGCGGAGCAGTCGTGCGGGTGGGGGGACTCGATTTCAGATCGGTTGCCGAGATGCGTCCAGCGGGGCCACTCCCTGCGACCTTTGCGAGACTGACTCCCATCTCGCGAGCCATTCTTCGGACAGAAGGCGCCGCGGGTGGGGCTGTTTCTACCGGGGCAGGTTGCGGGGCGATCTCGGCTTTGGCAGCGGCTGGTGCGGATCCGGCCAAAGTTGGTGCGCTATCTCCATGCGTGACCAGGAAGCCGATAATCGAGCCGACTGCGACGATGGTGCCCGGCTGAGGAGCAGTGGGTGGAATGCGTAAGACGCCTCCATCGACCGCTTCGATGTCCTGAGCGGCCTTCTCGCCCTCCAACTCAAACAGAGGCTCGCCCGGTTTGACTGTGTCTCCGTCCTTCTTGAGCCAGCGGACGAAAGTTCCTTCTTCCATCGACCAACCGAGTCGTGGGATCGTAATCTCGAAAGTCATGCCATTCCTACCAGTCGCAGAAGCCTGTACCCGCATTGATTCCATCAAACTCGATTATTCGTTCATCAGATCTCGAATGGCCTGAGCGATATCTTCGGCGTTGGGCACCACGGCCTTTTCCAGCGACGGGCTGTACGGGGTGGGTGTGAAGACACCATTGATGCGTTTGATCGGAGCGTCGAGATCGTTGAATCCGCGATCCGCGACATGCGCCGCCACTTCGCTGGCGATGCTGCAGGGACCAAACGCTTCATCAACGACCAGCAAACGCCCGGTCTTCTGTACCGATTTCAAGATCGTGTCGACATCCAGCGGTGAAACGGTGCGCGGGTCGACGACTTCGACTGAGATCCCCGCTTTTTCGAGGTCGTCGCAAACCGAAAGAGTCAGATGAACCATGCGAGCCAGCGCGACGACGGTCACGTCTTTACCCGGTCGTGCAATGGCCGCTTTGCCGAAATCGATCTCATAGTCCCCTTCGGGAACCGGTCCCTTCACCGACAGAATTTCACGGTGCTCAAGGAACATGACTGGATCGTCGCAACGCAACGCTCGCTTCATCAGCCCCTTGGCGTCGGCAGGGTTCGACGGAACGACCACGCGTAGCCCCGGAACTTGCGCATACATGCCGTAGTAGTTGCCGGAGTGGTGGGTCGCCGCCGAGTGTCCGATCCCGATGCAGCCTCGCAGCAGGACTGGCATCTTCAGCCGCCCGCTGCTCATGTATTGCATCTTGGCAACTTGGTTGATGATTTCGCCCACAGAATCGAGGACGAAATCGGCGAACATGAAGTCGATGACCGGGCGAGTCCCCGTCATGCCAGCTCCGCAAGCTAAGCCGACAAACCCGCGCTCGCAGATGGGGGTGTCACAGAGTCGATCGGCGCCGTAGAGGTCATATAGACCCGCAGTCGTTTTGAAGTTACCGCCGCGGACGCCAATCCCTTCCCCCATCACAAAAATCGTGGGATCGACCTTCATTTCCTCGGCCAATGCTTCATGCGTGGCCTGCGTCATCGTAATCGATCGCGTTGCCGGAGGAGCGGGAGGTGCCGGTGCACGAGCGGGTTCGGCATAGACATGGTTCGAAGCCGTTTCGGAGGCGGGCGGTGGACTGGCTTCAGCGAACTCGCGCGCTTCTTTCACGAGCTGTGCAATCTCGGCGTCGATGGCGTCGAACTTGGCTGAGAGCGAAGGCGAGCCGCTTTCCTGCACGGTCTGACGCAATCGCACAAGCGGGCATTTCAACTTCCAGGAATCAACGTCCTCCCGGGTGCGATACCCAAAATCTCCCATCCCTTCGGCATGCGGACGCGTTCGGTAGGTCCTGCACTCGATCAGAGTCGGGCCTTCGCCCCGACGAGCCCGTTCAACAGCCTCGCCGGCAACGCGATGAATCTCGAGAGCATCATTTCCATCCAGCGTGAAACTGGGCATGCCGTACATCGGGCCGCGTTCGCCGACGTTGGTGTTTCCGGCGGCGTAACTGAATGGGACTTCGGTGGCGTACTGGTTGTTCTCACAGATGAAGAGGACCGGGAGATTCCAGATGCTGGCCATGTTCAGGCCTTCGTGGAAGGCTCCGTTATTGGTGGCTCCGTCTCCGAAGAACGCGACGGCGACATTGTCGGTCTTGAGGATCTTGAAGCTATATCCACCGCCGCACGCTTGCAGGATGCAGGGGCCGACGATGCCGCTGGTTCCCATCATGCCGATTTCCGGCGAGAACAAGTGCATGCTGCCGCCGCGGCCGCGTGAACATCCGGTCTCTCGACCGAAGAGCTCCGCCATGAGTTCCCGAGGCGGCATGCCTTTCGCCAGGGCATGACCATGGCCACGATGCGTACTGAAGACGACATCTTCCGGTCGTAAATGGGCGGCGACTCCGGTCGCGATCGCTTCTTCGCCGACATAGGTATGGCACGCTCCGTGGATCAGCCCGCGCTGGTGACAACGCGCCAGTTCTTCTTCGGTCTGACGAATGATCTGCATGACGCGATACAGGGACAACGCCACAGAGGTACTTGGCGGAGAGGACTCGACGACTGACATACTTGGTTCCTGGCACTTCGCTGATGGCAACGATGGCAATTCATCTGAGATCAATACTAGCTCTTACTTCGATCCGATTCCGCTCGAAACGACTGTACGGTCGCCTGCGCATGACCTGGGGTTCCCCCCGCGTTCATCGCGAGGTTACCTCCGTCCATCGGAATGATGGCTCCGGTGATCCATTCGGATGCATCCGACGCCAACAGGACGGCCAACCCCATGATATCGCGCGGCTGACCGAGTCGACCCGCTGGAATTCCCTTGAGAAAGCGACCTTCCAGAGTAGGGTCCTGCTCCATGCGGGTCGCCAGGCTGGGATTGACGACTTGGGCGGGAGTGACGGCATTGACGCGAACGCCGCGATGACTCCATTCGGTACTTAGTTCTCGTGTCATCTGGATGACCGCTCCCATCGCCATGCTGTAGGCAACGTGACCGCGACCCAAGGCGGTGGAACTTGCCAGCGATCCGATATTCATGATCGAGCCGCGTCCCTGGGCCAGCATGCGTCGTCCCGCCTGCTGACACATTGCGAACCGGCCCACCACCAGATTCTGGAAGACTCGATGCAGATCGGAGATTTCCAGCTCTTCTGGTTTGGCGAGGTGCCCGTCACCGGCGATGTTTCCGAGAAAATCGACGCGGCCAAATTCGCGATCGACCAGGAGAAAGAGTTCGGCGATCGCGTCGGGATCGGAGACATTGCAGCCAGAGGCCAACGCCTTCCTACCGAGGCGACGAATCTCGTTTGCAGTGGCGTTCGCGCCATCCAGATTGCGATCGATCAACATGACATCTGCACCGGAATGAGCGAGTGCCAAGGCAGTTGCCTGCCCAAGGCCTTGCGCTCCGCCGGAGACGACAGCGACTTTTCCAGTGAGATCAAACAGATTCATAGTCGTGGTCCGCAGTGCCAATGTTAAAGGTGTTCCGGTAATTGCGGTGAAATTTCTAACCGACGATCATCGGCCAGATTTTGTAGCCAAACACGAGTGCCGACAATCCTAGATAGAAAATGCCGCAAGCGACCACACCTGACGTGTTATACCACCGCGGCCGCAATGGTCGCGGCAGCAGGGTGTGATTGACCCATAGCAATTGGAACGACGTGATGCCCAGGGCGACGTTATTCAAGTTGGCGATGATCTCGGTCATCAGTTTCGGTGCGCCGCGAAACAGGTAGGCACAGACAAAGGACCAGAGGATGTACATGCTGAGGATGAAATAGTAGATCCACTTCACCTGATGAGCATGCATGGAATCGCGGACGCGACTGCTGGCGGTCCAGATCGTATCGGTCCAACGTCGGCTAAAGTCATCGACGATCGCCATCTGACTCGGCAGCATCACCATCATGCCGGTGAACAAGGCGACCACCCATAGGACTTGAGCAATCTTGGGTGAGAGGAAAGGCGCGTGGCTGAGCCCATCCGCAGTGATAATAGATTGTGCGACTTGCGTCTGTTCCGGTGTCGTAATCGTCGAGTACTGAGCAAACTGCATCGAGAGCAGGGCAGGCAATGCCATTCCCATGAAGCAACCGGGAGCCCAGACGATCAGTTGATCTGTCAGGATGTATCGCCACCAGCCCTTCCAGCGGCGCAGATTGTCAGGAGTTAGCTCGAAGACCTTACCGACATGACTCAGTGAAACCTGGTGTCCACTGACGACGCTGGGGATCGCACCGACTTGCTGGCCCATCCCCCAACCTTTGTCACGCACAAAATTACTGTACGTGGAATTGGCGAGACCGCCTCCTCCAGCATATCCGGCGAACGCACCCAGCATCACGATGTTGGCGACCGAGATCACGGGCCAAGCCCCCGTCTGCCAGCGTTGGGCGATCGCATTGACGACGACTTCGCCCCCCTGGCTATCGGTGACCGGGACATTGCCGAACTTCACGAACCCGCTGAAGACATTCCACCAGCTCGCATAGCTGACGAAGGTGACCCCGATGACCAGGCAAAAGCCCAGCACGACGAATACTTTGGCAGTCATGACCGCCTGCAGCATGTTGTACACTTTTCCGCCGATCAACACCGGAAGCGCGACGCCCGCCAGACATAAATAGGCAAGCGGATCGATGAGCCATTTGTC
Source organism: Schlesneria sp. (assembly GCA_036499265.1). GTDB lineage: Bacteria > Planctomycetota > Planctomycetia > Planctomycetales > Planctomycetaceae > Schlesneria. The sequence goes on from DASYEA010000188.1 coordinate 11,481, forward strand.
AGCGGGTGTGGGTGGCCGATCCAGATAGAGGGCCGCGATCATGGTGGCCCCGTGAGACGACAGTCCCGGAATCAGGGCTGCTGAATTCATCAGAATCATCAGGCCGATCCAGAATCGGGGGCTAGGTGGAAGCCGCATGAAGCCCGTGAAGATCGGTTCGCCGCAGTAGAGGGCATACCGACCACATTCAATGTTGTAGAAGACCTGGGCAATGATCGCGACCGTTGCCAGCCACATCAAACCGCCGCCGTACTTGGCGGTGATCGCAGGACCGAACAGCCATTCGCCGCCGCCAATCTGGATTCCCATCATCACGATGCCGGGCCCGATAAAGCTGGCCCAGTTCCGAAGGCCGAGCGGCTTGGGTTCCGGCAGATCGGCGATTTCCCAAGGGGGAAGACCGTGTCGCGATGGTGAAGAGGTGGTCATGAAATTCCTGAAGTTGAGCGTCCAGCATCGCAATTATTCGGGTCGGGTACCACGGTTTTGTCGAAGACTCCAAAACCGTGGCACCCGGATTTGATTCACAATAAACCGCATCCGAACGACGACCTAATACAGCGCCAACGCCCTCCCATAACCACCGTGCAAGCCTTGAATCTTGATCGGTGCAAACAGGAAGAACGCAGGCTTATCATGGATCGCTCCGACATTGGTCAGGAATTCAACAGGCAGAATGCCCTTGGAGGCAGTCAGCCAGGAAACCATCAGCGAGTTCTCACGATCGACTCCACCGAGCGTCGGGCCGTCCGTTCCAATACAGCGGATCCCTTTGGAGGCCAGGAATGCGATGGCCTCTGGATCTGGTGCTGGCCAACCTTCTGATTTTCCCGCGAGGGGAGCGGTAAACACTTCCTCTACCTCGGGCGCTTCCGGCAGCGGCTTGTAGTGAGCGTCGGAATAGCCCGAATAAAAGATTACGACTTCGCCAGAGCGGAAGGGGCGAGCTTGATCCTGTTGTTTGAGGAAGTCTGCGGTGATGACCGGCGAAGCGGGCCACGCTGACGACTTTGTCGATCCCACGAGCTTGCGCACATCGACGACATGGGCTTCGCCGACCATTTGGTCCAGTGGTGCTTTCTCCAGCGTCATCGAACTATTGCCACGGGTTCCGTACTTGGCTTCGTATTTCTTCAGCACGGCCTGGATATCGGCGGAATAGTGGCTGTTCTCGAAGCCAACAGGCGGCAGCGAGTAGCTTGGCATGACGACGTGCGTCCCGACCTGGCTGTCCAGGATGTGCGTCTTTGCGAAATAGGGGCCGCGAACTTTGCTGAAGGCGTTCAAGGTCTTGGCGACATACCGAGTGGCTTCGTCACCGGGGCCGTAGCCCGGCCATGTGATGGGGTACTCTTCATCGAGTGTCACCGAAAGATCTGCGACACGCTTGTTCTTGGCGCTTTCGTTGAGGCGAGCCGCCAGCTTCGGTTCGGTGA
>DASYEA010000189.1:0-4078 GCA_036499265.1 Schlesneria sp.
CGCTCGCCAGAAGGCTCGTCACGCGGTCGGTGAATGGAATGCGATCGAAGTCGTCTCCACGAATGGAGCCCTCTCTGTCTCGCTGAACGGTACGCCAATCAGCAAGTGCGAGCCTGACTTCTTGAGCGAAGGTTCGATTGGTATCCAGGCGGAAGATCACCCGTTTGAGGTGCGCCGCATCCGAATTCGACGCGACTAGAGTTGCCGCGCCGCGTAGTATTGTGGTGTCTATCCCGCATTCAGACTCGCACCCTCGAAGGATCGAATATGGCTACCAAGAAGGTGATCGCGGAAAAGGCGATGAAGCAATCTGTCGTGCCCCAACTCAGCGAGGCCGAACAGACAATCGGCGGCTATTTGATTCGGCGATTGCAGGATTATGGTCTCGGGCATGTCTTCGGAATCCCCGGCGACTTCATCCTGCAGTTCTACGGGATGCTCCAGGACAGCCCGCTGGGCGTGATTGGCTGCACTCGCGAAGATAACGCCGGCTACGCTGCCGATGCCTACGCTAGAGTTCATGGGATTGGGGCGGTTTGCGTTACCTACTGCGTCGGCGGGCTCAGCCTCTGCAATTCGATCGCCGGTGCCTACGCGGAAAAATCACCAATTATCGTGATCAGCGGTGCTCCCGGAATGGCGGAACGGCGAGCCAACCCGCTGCTGCATCACCGTGTCGGGGCTTTCACGACGCAGCGCGAAGTCTTCGAAAAGATCACGGTCGCCAGCGCGGCACTCGAAGATCCGCTGACGGCATTTCGCGAGATTGATCGCTGTCTGGAAGCGGCGGTGCGATACAAACGGCCTGTCTATCTCGAACTTCCTCGCGATCGAGTGCAGACGAAATGTCCGTACGTCCACGTTCCGAAGGTGGAACCAGTCGTCAGCGACGAAGATGCGTTGACCGAAGCACTGGCCGATGCACAATGGGTCATCAATGCCTCAAAGAAGCCAATTTTAGTCGTGGGGGTCGAGCTGCATCGCTTTGGCCTGTCCGAAGAAGTCGTGAAGTTTGCCGAACGCAATTCGATCCCGATGGTAGGCACGCTGCTCGGCAAGTCCGTCGTCAGCGAGAAACACCCGCTCTATCTCGGCATCTACGAAGGAGCGATGTGTCGCGACGAACTGCGTGAGTATGTCGAAGACAGTGACTGCGTGATCATGCTGGGGGCATTCCTCACCGACATCGACATGGGGATCTTCACGGCTCATTTGGATCCGCGAAAATGCATCTACGCGACCAGCGATGAGACGCGGATCTCCCATCATCACTTCCATGACATCTTGGTGTCGGATTTCGTCAAAGGCCTGGCCAAGCTGGATTTGAAAGTCGCCAAGCGACCGTTACTGCCGCGACCAAAGGGAGACGGTAAGTTTGTCCTGAAGTCTCGAGACAAGATCACCAACGCACGCCTGTTCGCCCGCCTGAACGAACTGTTGGACGATTCGATGGTTGTGGTCGCAGATGTGGGCGATTGCCTGTTCAGCGCTGCGGACCTGACGATCTATCGCAAGACAGAATTCATCAGCCCCGCCTACTACACATCAATGGGCTTCGCGATCCCTGCGTCGATCGGCGTCTCGGTCGCTGCTCCCGATCGGCGGCCTCTGGTTCTGGTGGGTGACGGGGCATTCCAGATGACGTGCATGGAACTTTCGACCGCCGTCCGGCACGGCTTCAACCCGATTGTGATCGTCTTAAACAACAAGGGTTATACAACCGAGCGATTCTTGCAGGATGGCCCGTTCAATGACATCCTGAACTGGAACTATCATCGAATGCCAGACCTGCTCGGCGGGGGCTGGGGCTTTGAGGTCCGCACCGAAGGAGAACTGGATCAGGCCCTCAACGCAGCGCTGGCTCATCGAGAAGCATTCAGCTTGCTGAACGTACATTTGGAACCTGACGACATCAGCCCCGCGTTGAAACGTTTGGCCGAGGGTTTGTCCAAGCGGTTGTAGAGGACTTCCTGCTTCAAAGGTCCTTCCCGCGCGGACGGGAAGGACGAAAGCGGATGGCCTATTTCTTCTCGATGATCTTGAGCTGATCGGGTTCGACGATCGCGATGCGTGGTTTCTTTTCGACCAGAATCACCGTCCCGGATGCTTGAATCGTCTTCTTGTCGAAGTGCTCGGCGGGATTTGCGATGCCAAGCTTCTTGAACTTCTCTTTCGTGTCCTTCGGAATAAAGATCGTAAAGTTGGCGTCCTCCATGAAGTCCGCCTCCGAATTCAAGTAGCAGTTTTCATTGCCGCCCGTGGATTTGACGAACATTTCCACGGTGATTTTCTCGCGAACCTTCTTCGCCGCCTCGGCAGGCGTCAGTGGTTTCGGTGGAGAATCCTCGCCCAAAGACAGGGTTGGAACCAACAGTAGACACGCCAGCAATGAATACAGTCGCATGAATAATCTCCTGCGTTGAGGTCGAGATCCAAGTCGCGTAGCAAGATACAAAAACGTGAACTCGCCCGACAGTCGCCCCGCTCGCCTCAATTTCCGTCCTGTGCTGCGCGCCAAATTCCTGACTCAGTTCGCTCCCTTGTCGCTGCTGGGGAGGTTATGCTCGAAAGGGGTCCGCCGCTGTTGACCTTGTAATATGACAGCCCACGATCATTTCTGGCGAAAACAATTTGGTGGCGCGGCCTGGCCGTGCCGGGAAGATTGCACATGCTGAAGAAACAACCGCGATACTTCGCATTAGCTCTAATGGGTTTGACATTGGTCGGATGCGGACAGGCTCCCCCTGCTGCCCCGCCAGCAACCCCCACGACGCAGGCCGCTCCAGCCACAAAGCTGACTCCGACCCCGGAGCCGACCCCCGCCATTAAGCCCGCTCCGGCGACCGAATCCTCAGTCGCTGCAGAGAATTCCAAGACCGCAACTCCCCTCCCCGAAGCGGTCTATCTGGGCGACGATGTAGTGGGACTGGTGGTCGTGCATCCGAAGCGCCTTCACGAAACGGCGCTCTATCGGATGTTTCACGATGCAGGAGCACTGGATGACTTCGAGAAGCAAGTCGACCAATACAAGATCAAGCCGGAGGCTATTGAACGAGCCTTGTTGGTCATCGACAAATCGTTCGCCAGCAAGGCAGCAGGAGCTTCCGGGTTAGACGCATCCGGCCCACAGGAAATCGCGGGCGAGATGTCCCCACAGACGGTGAAGAGCAATTTCAGACAAATCGGCCTCGCATTCCACAACTATCATGATACATATCGTGCCTTCCCTCGCGCTGACGGCGATGCCGAGGGAGCGAAGACCGGACTGAGTTGGCGAGTCCAACTGCTGCCACTCTTGGGTGAGGGAGAACTGTACCAGGAGTTTCATTTCGATGAACCATGGGACAGCGAGCACAACAAGACTCTGATTGAACGTATGCCCGCCGTTTTCAATTCGCCAGGAGTGACCGAGGAAGGCAAAACGGCCATCCATGTCTTCACAGGCGATGCGGCACCGTTTCACGGTGATAAGGGCTTGTCGCTGCGTGAATTCACAGATGGGATGTCCAATACAATTCTCGCCGTCATGGCTGGTGCTGATAAGGCCGAGATCTGGACGAAACCTGGTGGGCTTGAGTTCAATGCCGCGGCCCCTAAAAAGGCATTGGGCAACGTTGGCAAGAAAGTTCAAGTCGTGCTGGCGGATGGAGGCGTTCAGAACATTTCCATGAAGGTCGACGACGCTGAATTTGCCAAACTGGTTGAACTCGCTGATGGAAAGCCAACCAATGTTTACGAGATGTTTGCGCCAGCCGATCAAGGTCCGCTGCCAATTTTGATCCTGACGTTGGCATCGGTGGTCGATAAGCAGGCCATTATCGATGTTGCCGTGACTGAGGCCGAAGAAGAATTTTACGAGGGGCTGACGCTTCACAAAAATGAGAGCGCTGCCGTCTGCTTCGTTGATGACAAGACGATCCTCTGGGCTCCTCCTGAGACCCTGAAAAAGATGGTCGATGCTCGAAAAGCAGGACAGTCGAGCAAGTCACTACTTGCCGACCAATTGCATTCGGGTGCCGATGTCGCGCTCGCGATCGATTTGCAATCGCAATCAAATCTGGTGGGTCAGGCCGCGATG
>DASYEA010000190.1:0-1501 GCA_036499265.1 Schlesneria sp.
GTTCAATAAAAGACCCCGCCGATGAGCAAATCTTGCAAAAATCGGCCTGCATCAGGCAGGTACGTCAGCCTCAATCCTTGACGGTTGTCCAGCCAACAATTCGTCCAGCGTGTATTGCCTGCCGCATTCCGGGCAGCGCGTCGCGGCCAGACCGGTAAGATTGTACCCGCATTTCGGGCAGACCACAGCCGATTTGCTAACGACTCGCAAGCGCTCGGTCCGCTCGTCGGCGGTTTCACGCCAGAGGAGCGTCGTCGCAATAAGCCAAGCAATAGGCGACACCGTTGAGCCGACGAATCCGCCAAACTCGACATCGACCGACGACGCCAGCAAGCCGAATACGCCCCCAATGCCGGCCGCGCCGACGGCGGCCAGAGCCGTCATCATTACCCGCGCCCTGCTCATCCGGACCACGCCAAGCCAAAGCAGCGTCCAGTACACCGCGACGAAAACCCACGCGATGAATCCGCTGAGGACAAAGAGCATCGTCTCATTGCCGCGCCAGCCGCGCTCGAATACGGCAAAGAAAACGACATAGACAATCGCCGCCGCTGGGATCATCAGAATGGCCAGGAGGATGCGCGCAACAAGTCGGCTCATGACTTCAATCCTGTCATTGCGACACTCTCGACGAAATATTTCTGGGCCGCGAAGAAAAGCACCACGCACGGGATCATGCAGACCACCGCCGCTGCCATCAGCAGGTGGGCATCGGAGACGCCGTATTGCCCGCGGAAGGCATTGAGCGCCAAAGCCAGCGTGCGGTTGTAGGGGCTGTTGAGGTAGATCAGCGGGTTCATGAAATCGTTCCAACTCGCCAGAAAGGTATAGATCGAAACGATCGCAATCACCGGCCCGGACAAAGGCAACATCAATTGCCAGTAAACTCGCCAGTTGCTCGCGCCGTCAATCCGCGCTGCCTCGATCAGCTCTTCGGGGATCTGCGCAAAGAACTGCCGGAACATGAAGACATAGAACGGACTGGCCAGCCACATCGGAACGATCAGCGGCCAGAAGGTGTCGATCATCCCCAGCGTGCGGAAGAGGATGAACAGAGGAATCATCACCACCTGCGCCGGCAGCATGAGTGTCGACAGCATCAGCATGAACAGCATGTTCCGCCCGCGAAAGCTGAAGCGCGCAAACCCGAATCCAACCAGGCTGCAGGAGATCACCTGGCCGATCACGGAAAGTGTCGTGATGACGACGGTGTTGGAGAGCGCCGGCCAGAAGTTCATCTTGTCGGGCGCCAGGGCGCGCCGGTAATTCGAGAACCTGATTTCAGAAAGAGACCTGGGTGGACTGACGAAGTGCCCGGCATTGACCTCGGCTTCGGATTTCAGCGAAGCGTTCACCACGAAATAGAACGGGATAAGAAAGACGATCGAGCCGAGAATAAGAAGCGTGTAGGCGACGATCGTCTCGGTGCGCGAGACCGATTCCATCGTGCGGAAGGGGCGCGGCGACGAATTCTGCGAAGGCGCACCGGCATTGGCTACTC
>DASYEA010000191.1:0-2629 GCA_036499265.1 Schlesneria sp.
GGCCGTGCCGGCACCGGAACCGCCGAATCGCTGCTGCACATTATTCGTGTTTGCGTTCCAATCGGGGGCGGGCTCGACCTCAAAATAGCCAACCGTGACCCAGACGGCAAACACGCCCGAGTGCTCGGACACCAGATTCCCGAGCCGCGTCATCGGCTGGTACATCATGTAGGGATTGCGCGTGGTGTCGATCGACGGATCATTGCGCAGCTCGCTGAAGAGCGGCAGCGTGTCGCGATGTTCCGGTGTCCCATCGGCCGTCGGCGTGAAGTCCGTTTCAGGAACGCCCCCATTCGAGGCGCGGACCGACAAACGATCTGGTCCAAATCCCGCGAATCGTGCGTCGCTGAGCTTGTTGCCCCAAGAGGCGTTCGGTGTTTTTGCAGGCTTGCCGCGGACATACGGGCTAACTCGCAGCATCGACCCATCAACACCATACTGGATCATCTGCGTGAGCGGCACCAGGTCGCCAGCATCGGCCGAACGAAATGGATTAGAAAAGAAAGATGGGAAATTTACATTCAATCCAAACGCGAACGAGTCAGGCGTCAAGTTTGCTGGCGGCGATAACGGATTAATCGGCTTGAAACTTGCGTCCAGTTGATCGACGGTATTGTTGGCTGCATCAAGTTGCATATAACCTCGGCGGCTCAGCTGCACGCCCAACCAAGCTGGGCCGGAATGACCAAATTGTAGCAAATTGTTCGAAGCATCCCGCAAATCTCCGTCATGTACGCGATGCATTATGCCATCGTAAACCTCGGACCAAATCTGTGGCGGGTTTGTGCCAATGGGCGCAATGCGGCGGCCGAGAATAGTGTTGAGGTTGACGCGGCCGGGATCGCGCGCGCGCGAGACCTTGTTGAACGGCGGCTGCAAATAAAAGCGCGGGTCGTCGGGACTGGTGATTGGATTGGCCGACGAATTCACGAACACATCCGGACTCAGTAGCTCGTCGGTGCCGACAAACCGCGAGGGAACCTGGACGTAGTCCAAGATGCGATTGAAATTCGGGCCGGGTGGCTGCTGGTTCGGTTGAAGCAATGTTCCTGTCGTCGGATCAATGCGTTGCGACGCGACCGCAAAGAAATCCAACAAATGGCCAAACGGGAAGCTTGCTTTGTAGCGCTGCGACGTTCCGGTCGAGTTGCTTCCCGCCACCGGGAAGCTGTCCTGTCCGTCGTTAGCATACGGGTTCGTCGAAGGCAGAGTGTTCGCCGGCGCCGGTTCCACCGGATTGATCACAGAGTAATACCCGGACCGTAACACCTGGCTGCTGGAGGCGGCAGGCACTTGCATAATTTCTTCGGCACTGACGTAGGGGCGATCGTTCCAGGCCAGCCAGGGGAAAGTGGAGTTGGCCGTCGTGTCACTGGGTGCCGTCGCAACTTTCACTTTCGGCGAGCCATACGCTGCCGTGGGAACGCCGTCACCAGTCTTCCAAAACTCTCCACCAGCAACTGCCTTATAGGGGTGAGCGGGATCAGGGGTCGCCAATTTGAATCCATAGCCAAGTCTATTCTCAAATCCGAGCGTCGACTCCAGCACAAAATCGACGATCGGCCCATTACTCCCCGTGTTAGCCGGTGGCAACATTTTTGCCGCGTCAGTTGGGTTGAGCTGGTCCCGCAGTAGTTTGTCGTAAACGGCGGCGAACAGATCGCCTCCATAGCTTGTTGAAGCATCGTGGTGCTCGCCCGGTGTCAGTTGACCAGGGACCGGCTGTTTTACATTGGCTGGTTCCTGCTCCCAAAGCGTGCGTGGAGCGCGGGTCACTTCGTCTGTGACAATGGTGGTATACGCAACCTTGGAATGATATCCGCGCTCAAGAGACTTAAAATGAAAGAACTGGATGGTTGGCTTAGCACCGCCGTCAAAGTCGGAATTGGAGCGTCCGTTAAGTGTCGTGCCATTTCCGGGCATGAATCGCTTCTGCTTATACCAGTCCGTTTGCCGTTTTGGTATTTTTGTGGCGTCGTCTGTTGATTGCAACTTAGCGTCCGTTTCTTGGAGCTCACCTTCGTGGTAGTCTGCGCCGTTATATGCCGTGATATCGACGCTTGATGAATCGACCGTCAGGTACGGATTTACCAGCAGGCCGGGTTTATAGTCGGGATTTGGCGAGCCGTTTGGATTTTTCGAGTCCGGCGGCAACATCGGCAACGGATTCCAAGGCAGCAGCGGGTTGGCCAGCCGTTGCAGATGTAGAGAGCGATAGTTCGGCGTCGTGCCGTTGCGAACCAGCTCGAGATCGATGTCTAACGGGACTTCAAACGGGTAAGCGCCGCTGCTTGGTGAATTGCGATCGCGAACTTGCTTAAACTCCAATTCCCCAAATTGGTTGACGGCAGCTACTCGCGGTGTGTCAAAATTGGGATTTGGATCAGGCACGCCCGGTTCTCTAACGGCATTTTTCCATAACTTATAATACGCCTGGTAGACATTCCCCTTCGGAATGCCGCCCGCGCCAATTCTTTCGTCCACGTAGCCTTCGACCGGCTCCGAGACGCTCAACTCGGCAATGGGAATAACTACCGCCGGCTGAATGTTGGCGACGTTGTGGTTTCCATCTTCGTCGGTCACGTTCTTCATCGCGCCGCCGATCGACACCCATTCCGGGCCGCCATTC
>DASYEA010000192.1:0-3812 GCA_036499265.1 Schlesneria sp.
GGAGTCACTGGTAGCGGAAAGACGGAAGTCTACATTAAGGCGATTGAAGAGATCGTCAGTTACGGTCGTCAAGCAATCGTGCTGGTTCCCGAAATCAGTCTCACACCGCAAACGATTCGCCGATTTCATAGTCGTTTTCCGTCAGTTGCAGTCCTCCACAGCCATTTGACGGATGCCGAGCGCCATGGGCACTGGCAGCAGATTGCCAGCGGAGCCGTGCAGGTGGTTGTTGGTGCCCGCAGCGCCGTCTTCGCGCCGACGCCGCATCTCGGTTTGATCGTGATCGATGAAGAGCACGAGACCAGTTTCAAGCAAGACAGCACGCCACGCTATCACGCGGTTGAGGTGGCTAGGCAGAGAGCAGAACTCGAGGGAATCCCACTGATTCTCGGTTCGGCGACCCCCACGCTGGAGTCCTTCCTGCGAGTGCTGCGTCAGCAGGACACGTTAATCGCGATGCCGAAGCGCGTCGCACGGTTGCCGCTTCCGCCGGTGGTCATTGTCGATACACGGAACGATCCCGCCATCGCGAAAGGATCCGGCATTGGTCGCGCGATGTTTACATCGATGCAGGCTGCCTTAAAGGCTGGCGGACAAGTGATTCTTTTCCTCAATGTGCGTGGTTTCTCGCCAGTATTCTGGTGTCGCAGTTGTGGGGAAGGCGTGAAGTGTCCCGATTGCGATGTCACGTTGACCTGGCATAAGGCTCGTGGAGTCGCTCTTTGTCATAGTTGCGATTACAGCACTCAGCCCCCTTCGGCCTGCCCCAAGTGTGCCAAGCCCGGACTGCTTTCGTTGGGGATGGGGACCGAACGGCTGGAGAGCGAAGTGAAAACTCGATTTCCAGACTACAAGTGCCTGCGGATGGATAGCGACACGATGCAGAAACGGGGTAGTCACGATACGGCACTGGAGCAGTTCCGGCACGGCGAAGTGCAGATCCTGCTCGGAACTCAAATGATTGCGAAAGGGCTCGATTTCCCGAACGTCACGCTGGTCGGAGTGATCGATGCCGACACGTTGTTGCACCAACCCGATTTGCGATCCGCGGAACGGACTTTTCAGTTGATCGCGCAGGTCGCTGGTCGCACCGGACGCAGTGAAAAGGGGGGGCGAGTCCTGGTTCAGACCGCTTCGCCTGATCAGCCGGCAATCATGAAGGCTGCCGCTCATGACTATCTGGGGTTTGCCACCGACGAATTGCGTCATCGTCAGGCCTTGAAGGTACCTCCATTCACTCACCTCGCTCGAGTTGTCGTCCGCGGCCCGGTGGAGACTGAAGTCAAAGACTTCACAACAAAGATCGGTGAGATCCTTCGCAGCAGCGCGAATGAATTGGGATTAGAGGTTCGCCTCCTTGGTCCGGCTCCGTGTCTAGTGACTCGGTTGAAAGCGAACTTTCGCTATCACCTGCAGATGACGGCGGTCGAATTGTCGTCGCTGCAGAAACTGTGGCTGCATGCTGCTCCGACAATTCCGAATCACCCCGAAATCGAATTCATTATCGATGTCGAACCGCTGAACATGCGATAGTCTCCGTTATTCGCAGACAGGCAAGCGACTGCTTCCCTCACTCTCGCAATCATCCGCGACTTTGTCGGGTCTGGTATCCGTCGCGGTCGTGTGAAGCACAGCTATTGGGCGCACGTGGGCCGCGTTAACCTCTGAGGGCTCGAAGACTCGACCCCAGTCACGCGGTCGTCTTTGTCGGTGAGTCGCTTCGAGGCGACAATGATCACCGATGATTAGGGAGTAAACTCAGCTCTCGATGGACTTCGCTGGATCGCTGATCCCTGCTGCTCGCGCCTTTCGATTGGCGAGCCAGTGCATGGTGATTTCCCATGCTGGCGGTAATAGCGAGAGGCCGACGATGGCAACCATGACAAGTTCGAAGTTTTCTTTGACGATGGGCCACGTGCCAAACCAAAAGCCCAGTGGCACGAAGATCAGCACCCACAAAATTCCGCCGACGACGTTGTAGACCAGAAATAATCGATAGTTCATCGATCCCATGCCGGCCACAAACGGTGCAAAGGTGCGGATGATCGGGACGAAGCGAGCCAGGATGATGGTTTTGCCACCATACTTCTCAAAGAAGCGGTGTGTCTTCTCGAGATGCGCCTTTTTCAGAAACGGGATCTTGCCGCTGAAGGCATGCTCCCCGATCCAATGCCCCAACCAATAGTTGACGGTATCTCCTGCTATCGCAGCGATGATCAACAACGGTATTAGCCATTCGATTCGTAACGATCGGTCTGCTGCAAACGCTCCCGCAGCAAATAACAGCGAATCACCCGGCAGAAAGGGCGTGATCACGAGGCCTGTTTCGCAGAAGATGACTCCGAACAGAATCAGATGTGACCAGACGCCGTACTGTGTCACGATCTTCTTCAGTTCGTCGTCGAGGTGCAGCAGAAAATCGAAACTCCAGCGCAAGAATTCCATCAGATTGAAGCTTGGTTTTGCGGCCTCAACGCCGTCTGCGGCCGCCAGAATCCCGACAGGCATCGCAGAAGCAAATGAAAGCGGATTCACGAACAGGTTGAAGATTAGCTGGATCGCTTCCATTGCGATCGATTCCAATCCGTTTGAAAACATGTCCACGTCTCGTCCTTGAAAACCTGATTCCTTTGCTGGCAATTTGAACTCATCGGTCGCGACCGTGAATTCTCTCCTCGGGCGGGAGCGGTCGGCATCATACCGAACCGGTCGCGTCCTGTATCCGTCAAAAGATCCGGTGGTGCAAACCAGGGTGCAGTCGTTATTTGGTGGCCAGTTGAACTGAGGAGCAGAAATCACAGGGTGCCCCGATTTTGTAGCATAAGTATCTACACATCCTTGATGGACGGGTCGAGGACGCGGCCACAATGAAATGATTGGCCGGTGTTTACCAAACGATGGGGCACGGCTTTTCGCCTGAAAGGCGTCCACAGATCAGCCCGGGGCAGAGCGAAGCGCCGCCCCGGGATTGAGGAATTACGAAACGCCAGCCCTGTCAGGGCGTCACAGTCTTTCCGGGGTGAAGTTGTTCAGCCCTTTCAGGGCAGAGATCATGATTCACTCCCGAGACCCAGGGCGGCGCTTCGCTCTGCCTCGGGCTGATTTGTGATCGGCCCTTCAGGCCTCCAGATGTATAGACACAAATGATTTTGGAGTTCTCGATAAGGTCGGGCTCTTCCTCAATTCAACCTCATAGATCCTGAGGCCACCAGCTTCAGTCGATGCTGAACTCGATGTCGCGGAGTTTCTGACAACCTATTCTCCAAGGACTCAAAAGACACGGCCTTGTCGAGGACTCCAAAACCGTGGCACCCCAGTATTCCATGCCTTCTTTGACCACCAGTTAACGACTGCACCGAGGCAAACCTTCGATCTACGCTGGCTTAGTCACTGCGGTGGGGGCAGATCGCAGTTTGTTGATTTCGTTGACCAACTTGGGGACTTCGACGATCGACGAAATGACCGCGGCAGTCAGGAAGAAGATGCCGCCGAGAATCAGTATCCCTCGCCGGGCCATACTGGGCCGCAATTCGGGTGGTAGCAAGACCGTGTTGATCACGACCACATGCAGGCTGCTGAACCCCAACGCGTAGTTGTACATCATCCCCGAGAATATCAGCAGCACGTCCCCTTTGACCAGAGTCAGCATGATCAGGCCGAGGACCGCATAAATGCAAAGCACAGCGAAGTAGAGCTTGCCGATATGCTTCGTGTCCCAATTGCGTAAAAAAGGTAACGCTGTCCAGCAAACATCGACCCAGCGTCTGAGAACTCCATCTGCAGTCGATGCCATACTGGTCGCCAGGACCAGG
>DASYEA010000193.1:0-3265 GCA_036499265.1 Schlesneria sp.
GCCTGGGGGGAAGAATTCAATCTTCCTCGTGCGGATGCAGTCTCGGGGAAGCCCGCGTTCGCTTTGGAAATGCCGATTGCCGATGCGCTGACCGTCGGTTCGGTCAGCCAGTCGCTGCGCATCGAATTGACGGCGATGGAAGAGTTCACGCAGGTCGACAGCACATCACTCGACATCCAGATCCTTCACGATCCGTTCGAGCAACAGAATCCTTTTCCGAATCATGACTTGCTGACGTCGATAGCCAAATGTTCGGGTGGCCGCGTCATCAGCAATGCCAGTCAACTCGCTGAAGTGCTCCGTGATGTCCCGATGAAAATCGGCTCTCCAATTGTCAAGAAAACGCCGCTGTGGAGCACTTGGTGGCTTTGGACCTGGTTGTTGGGGCTACTCACGGCGGAATGGATTTGGCGGCGGTCCGTGGGGCTGGCGTAGTGTCGAGAGATTGTGATCTGGAAGTTGATCGGGACAAGCGAGACTAGCTGAAGCGGATTTCGAATAAGGTGTGCCAATGTTGAAGCGGGGTGGTCAATTTTCCGGGGTGATGCTGTTCGTAGTCGCTTGCGCGTTATCGGAACCACCACCAGTTGCAGCTCAGTTGGATTTCATACAAGGTCTCGTAGGGCGCCCGCGACCGCCTCAACGCGCTGCGTTTCAAGGCCATGAGCAGTTGGCACTGGCTTTGGAGCAGGGAGGCAAAGGAGACATCGAAGGGTCGCTGAGGTCTGCTCGCGCGGCGTTTGATGACCGCGGGGCCAGTGAGCCTTTCAGTGACTTGGACTTGCGAACCGTCGGGCCCAGTTTGCTGCGGCTAATAGATTTATGGAGCACAAAAAACGCGCCGGCTGACGAAGTTGCACAAGTGCTGCGGGACGTTGTTTTGCCGATACGACCGTCGGGTCGAATTTACCCGTTTCCGGTCCAGACTCGACTGACTTCGGATGTCACAGCATTGACGCGGCAAAACTCGCGAATCCCAGCACCGGAAAGTGTCGGGGCCGAGTTGGTCCGCTGGTCGGTGGCGGCGAAGCGAACGAAAGAGCTGCACGAACGGTTGGAAATCGTGATGAAAGGCCGCTCGACTGAGGTGCCGAAGAACGCGAAATTGGCTAATGAGGTGGAGAAGACGGATCTCGGGGCATCAACTGCATCTGACGCGATTGCAGCACGCATTGTCGGAGTACAACTCGCGATTGCGGAGAACAATCTCGATCGAACGAACTCGTTACTGAAAGAGTTGGTCAACCGTATTGAAGGGACGACCGACTCGCAACTCGATTATGTTTGTCACGCAGTGTCGTCTGCCTTGCGCAATTCGAGGTCAGAGAAGATCGCGACTGAGCTACTGGAGGCCGTCGTTCATCGAGCATTGACGTTACCTGCGGAATCGGTGTTTCAATTAAACGCGGTGTCGCTGCTCATGCGAGCGGCTGAACTTCACGCACAAGCAGGTCGACCAGAAGATTCGAAACGTTGCGCATTGGCAGCTATTGCGAAACCTCAAAACAGTCAGCGCCTCGGTCCCGACTACGCAGCATTTCTGGATCACGTTCTCAGGCAGCGAGCTGCAGGCGTCCTCTTGGATGCTGGTGCTCTCATCGAAGGTCTGGACCTTGCGACGGTGGCCCCTGATCCGCGAGCCCTGCGGTATAGCCAGGGACCAAACACTTACAACCTCGCTGCACGAGTGGGTCGCGAACTGCGGAAGCTGCCACCGGCTGAGCGCTATGAATTGTTGCGAAAATGGGCGCTGCCGAATGGCGATCGAACGGACGTTCGTTCCGTAATCGATTTCGTGTCGCCAGAATTACTGCCGCATCTGGGCTCAGGATTGTTGCACGACGTCTACAGCACGAACTGGGAGCTGGTCGCCAGCGCTCGCGAAATTGGCAAACTTGATCAGCTATTCCAGGAAGTGGATTCAATTCCGGTCCAAGTCGCTTCGGTCAAATCCTTGCTGACACTCGCAGTCGTCATGCGAGATGGCTCGTCGGGTCGAGCTGATGATTCTGCTTCCGTCTCGTCAAAAGCCACTTCGAGTGCGAATCTTGCGCGACTGAACGAGCTTGTTGCTGTGACCGCGAAGCAAGTGCCGCCGTGGGAACTGGCCAGCAAGCCGCAACCTCCGCTCGATACGTATGTCATCGCCGTTGAGGCGGCGCTACATCCAGAATGGCGCGAAGTCGCCGAAGCCTTGCTGGTTCAGCTCATTGAGCATGGCCAACGAACGCAAGCGGCGCGAGTCCGCGACCATTTTCACCTGGCGCTGACTGAGTTGAATCGACTTCGATCTAAAGTCGAAACGTCTCGCACGGACGGTCGTGAGTCATCCGTTTCCGACAGCTGGTCAAAACTGCGGCCTAAGATGTGGGAGCCGATTGGCTTCGCAACCGCAACCGAACGTGAATTCGGAGCGTTATTGCCGACTTGGTTCGCTCATGAAGGATATCTGTCGCATGTTTCGAACGGTCAGGAATCTGACTTGTGCTTCGCCGTTCCCCTGACGGGATCATTTGAATTCAATGCGGAATGTCGTGAGGGAGGCTGGACCGAGGGACTCGCTGGATACGGTGGTGTTTCTTGTCAGATGTATGCCCACAACGAATCGGTCTATATCACTGGCAAAGGAGGGGCGGGCTTTGCTGTCAGTCCAAAGATGACGAACCTTCTCAATCGCAGTCCCTGGAATCGATACACGATTAAGGTCGACGGCGATGCCGTTCGCCATTTTGCGAATGGGCAATTGATCTTGGAAGATCACCCGGGAGCTTCGGCACCGTGGCTGACACTTGGTGGAAAAGTGGGCTTCACACCAACGTACCGAAACTTGCGAATCGCCGGGTCCCCAACAATCCCGCGTGAACTGTCGCTATTGGACGATAACCGGCTAAGAGGTTGGGTCGCTTCCTACTTTGGCGAATCGAAGCCGGATGCACTGCCAGCGCGGCGCTTCATCCAAGTCAAAGTGACTCAGAATATGCGTGACTCGTTGATGACCGTTGAAGATGACGGGACGATGCGAGGTGAACCCGTCGCAGCCAACCAACCACAGACGGACTGGACACTGGTCAATGGCGAACTGCGATCCTCTCGACGATCGAACTTTTGGGCCGATGAAGCAGCATCCTGGCTGTCCTATCAGCGACCACTGCGAAACGGTGAGACGCTTCGATACGAATTCTTCCATGAGCCCGCCAAAACGATCGCTCATCCGACATTTGGCGATGTCGTGTATTTGCTGGGTCAGGACGGTCGCACAGAAGGT
>DASYEA010000194.1:0-1728 GCA_036499265.1 Schlesneria sp.
ACTACAGCGATCGTCATATTCATCGTCTGGAGACGTTCTCGCACGAAACACCATCGTCAGTCGACCAGCGTCAATGACGACGGTTGGATGAATAAGCCTCGAGGCTTTCGCCCTAAAGTGGATTCAACGCAAAGCCGTGGAATGGGTCAGCTATTCCTGATCGTGCGAGGTTTCGTCGGTCAGCCGTTTCGGCGGTTCTGCTTGTTCCAGCTTGAGAAGCTCCGGCTCCTTTGTTTCTGGATTTCCGACTGGCTTGGCGGGGCCGCCGAAGCCGCGGATCGTGTAGTAGAACACTGGGGTCAGGAACAGCCCGAAGATTGTCACGCCCAGCATCCCGCTGAACACGGCCAGGCCGAGGGCTCGTCGCATTTCAGCACCGGCCCCGTAGGCGATCACGAGCGGAACGACACCCAGGATGAACGCGAGCGATGTCATCAGAATCGGCCGCAGACGCAAGCGACTCGCCTCCAGGACCGCGTCGCGTCTGGACTTGCCATGCTCTTCCTGCTGCTTGGCGAACTCGACAATCAAGATCGCGTTCTTGCTCGCCAGGCCGACGAGCACCACGAACCCGATCTGTGTGAAAATGTTGACTTCCATGTGGGCCATACTGAGGCCGGCGATTGAGCACAAGAGGCACATCGGCACGACCAGAATGACGGCAAGCGGCAGCGACCAACTTTCATACTGCGCGGCCAGCACTAGAAACACGAAGACGACTGACAAGGCGAAGACGGCGATGGCGGCATTTCCGACCTGTAGCTGCAGATAAGTCAGTTCGGTCCAGTCATAAGCCATCGAACGAGGCAGACGCTTGGCAGCGATCTGTTGCATCGTATCGACCGCTTGACCAGAACTGAGGTCTGGTGTCGTGTCGCCGGTGATCGTGGTGGCCGAGTAAAGGTTGTAACGCATCACCATCACGGGGCCAGATGTGTCACGGATTTTGACCAATGTCCCGAGACGGATCATCTGCCCTTGCATGTTGCGGACCTGAAGCTGGCGCAGGTCGCTCGCCTGGCTTCGAAATCGTTGATCGGCCTGGATGTTGACCTGCCAGGTACGGCCGAATTCGTTGAAGTTGTTGACGTAGTACGAGCCGAAGTAGATCTGCAACGTGTCGAAGATGTCGCTCACCAGAACGCCTAGCGCCATGCATTTCGTACGATCAATCTCCAGATACAACCACGGAGTGTCTGCTCGTGAACTGTTGAACAGCCCCTGTAGTCCCTTGGTTTGATTGCCATCGGCAACGATCTGATCACTGACCTTTTGCAGTTCAGCCGGTCCCAGATTTCCGCGATCCTCGATCACAATCTTGAAGCCACCCGTGGTGCCGAGACCGTCCACCGGCGGTGGACTGAACGTGGTGACGACGGCCTCACCCACTTCGCGCTGGCACTGGTCTCGCAGTGATGTCGCAATCACATCCGAGGTGAGTTTGCCTTTACGGCGATCTTTGAATTCCTTGAAAAGCACATACATCGAACCAAAGTTCGGGGCACTTGCGTTCAGAATCAGTGACTGGCCGGATATGCCGACGGTGTGGTCCACACCATCGGTCTTGAGAGCGAGTGCCTCGATGCGAGCCATTACCTCCTGCGTCCGCTCGACGGATGCGGAATCCGGCAACTGCACGTTCAGCAGCAGATATCCCTTGTCCTGCTGTGGAATGAAGCCGGTCGGAGCTTCTCGGAATTCCCAGTAGGTCAGCACCAGCAGGCCGCC
>DASYEA010000195.1:0-3067 GCA_036499265.1 Schlesneria sp.
AACCACTCTTAAGTCATTTTGTCTGCTCGAACTACGTCGAAAAACTCTCTAGAGGACCGGACGCCCCTCCTTCAGGTTCGATGATAGATTGTTGCCACACCCGAACAATCCGAGTTGGCAGCGCGGAAATCGACCATCACATTGAGCTCTAATCGCGCATGCTGTCAGTGCGTTGCGACCGAACGATCTGTCGTAAGCGTTAACTGCTGGCGATTCGAACCTCCGATGACCATAATCAGACGGCACGTCTCTGCAACTTAGAATCAGCAGGCCAGAGGTATCGCGATGCTCTCTGCATATCACCGTTCAGCCGCCCGACTGACCTTCGTGGCGCTCTTCATCGTCGCCGTGACTGCGACACGATTCGCATTGGCGGCCGATGATGCGGCACCATCAGGACCGAGCATCGAGCCCGTCGACTTCGCAGCGACTGCTGCCGCACAAGCCGATTCAATGTCGCCCGCGACGGGTTCGTCCTCATGGGGGTTCGCAGTCTTTTCACCCGACAGCAAGTGGATTGCCACGGTGATGCAACCCGAAGGAGACGGAGCGAAAGCCGAAGTCTTTATCTGGGAAGCCGCCACGGCCAAGAAGCACAGCCAATACAGCCAACCAGGACGAATTGTCGCAGTTGCCTTCTCTCACGATGGTAAGTCTTTAGCGATCGGACCGAATGGACCGCAGTACGGCGTGGTGATCGTTGATGTCGCGACGGGCGATGTCCAACAAACGCTGCCCGGCCCTGCGGCTCGAGCAAACTGCCTGGCCTGGTCGCCGGACGGCAAGCGGCTTGCGTTGGGCAGCACTGTCGATAAGACCGTCCGTGAGTGGGATGTGACGAAGAAGAAATTCGTGAAAGCTCATGAACTCGATCTGACTCACATTCACACAGTCGCCTTCTCCAAGGACGGAGCGCTACTCGCAGTCGGTTCGCCAATGCGTGATCGAATCGTGCTGCATGTCGTCGATGCCTCAACGGGCAAAATGGTCCATGCGTTGACGGGCCATAAAGAGATGATTGAAGGTGCCGAGTTTTCGCCAGATGCCACGCGAGTTGTCTCTGCCGGTTGGGACGCGACCGTGCGAGTCTGGGATGTGACCAAGGGTGAGTCGATTGCCGAGTTGAAAGGCCACAAACGCGGCGTCAGTACGGTTTCGCAATCGGCTGACGGAAAGCGGATCGCTTCGGCGAACACGCGCGAGTTCAAACTTTGGGACGGCGAGAAGAAAGAGCTACTTGCGGATCTGGGTGGCGAGAACAACGGGGCTAAGCAAGTCGCAATGTCTCCCGACGGTGCCTGGCTGGTGTCAATCACGCGTGACGGAACGGCGCATCTGTGGGATGTGCAGAAGCAGTCCCAGAAGACGACACTGGACCGCAATCCACAAGTGACTGAGACCGCCAGCACTGAAACGCCTGATGACGAGCCTGCTGCAGCACCACCCCCTTCTGATGCGCCGGAACCGGAAGCGATTCAAGCGTTGGCATATTCAAAAGATGGTCGTTGGCTGGCGATCGCTCGTGAGGATGGACGCATCTCCATTCGCACGGCGGTCGATGGCAAGGTGCATCGGGAATTGGAAGCATTCAGCGACGTCGCATCGAGCGTCACGTTCAGTCCTGACAGCCAGCTACTTGCCTCCGGAAGCTTTGAGAAAATCATTAAAGTCTGGAAAGTGGAAAGCGGCGAGCAAATTGCCGAGCTTGCGGGCCATGCCAACTGGGTTTTCGGCGTGGCGTTTTCGAATGACGGCCAGACGCTGGCGTCGGCGAGCTACGACAAGAAGGTCAAACTGTGGAGTGTTCCCGATGCTAAAGAGATTGCATCGTTGGCTGGTCACACCGCCGGGGTTCGCTCGGTAACTTTCACTCGCGATGGCAAGCACCTGATTAGTGGAGGTAGCGATCGAACGGCCATCGTGTGGGATGCGGCCACTCACATGCAGGTCGCCGTGCTCAAAGGACACACAGCGGCGATCCGCGATATCGCCTGTTCGCCCGATGGCGGAACCGTGGCGACAGCGAGTGAAGACGCCACCATCAAATTTTGGAAGACAAGTGACTGGACCGAGCGCGCCGTGGCGAAAGGAGCCGACGGCGTTATGTTCTGGTGCCTGTCGTTCTCTCCTCAGGGACGGACCCTGGCGGGCGGTGCCTTCGATGGAACTGTCAAGCTGTTCGATCCGAGCGACGGCAAAGAGCGATCGACCCTGCGTGGTCCGACGGACGCGATCACATCCGTGGTCTTTGCACCGGACGCTCATGAAATCATTGCGGGCAGCATCGATAAGTCGTTCCGTCGCTGGAAGGCCCAGAAAGCCGTCGCCACCACGACTGCCACGGGTGAAACCAAGGCACCAGAACTGAAATCTGCTGAGGCGATGACAGCGCTCAACGCAATCACGCTCAAGGTCGGCCAGCCGGTTTCCTCGCTGGCGTTCGACAAGCAGGGCAAACTGCTGGCGGTAGGCACAGGGGCATACCGCGTCGCCGGTTCGTTGCAACTGTGGGATGTCGTCAAAAACGAAAAGAAGTGGCAATCGCCGGAGTTCAAGTTCGGCGTGCCCGGCGTGGCCTTTTCATCGAGGGACCAGCAACTGGCGATCGGAAATTTCGCGGACAACTTCCTGCGTCTGTATAACGTCGCGGATGGTGAAAGATTGAAAGAGTTGCGGGGCCATCGATCAAAGGTGCATGGAGTGGCGTATTCGCCGAACGGAAAATACCTGGCGACGTCGTCGCTGGATCGCGATGTCAAACTCTGGGATACCGCGACGAATCGCGAGGTGAAGACGTTCGTTGGACACAAGGACTATGTGTTCTCGGTCGAGTTTTCACCGGATGGATCGCAGTTATTGACTGCGAGTGCTGACAAGACAGTGCGGTTGTGGAGTGTGGAGTCGGGCAAGCAAGTTCACGAACTGACCGGCCACCAGGGAATGATCCAGCAAGCGGTATTTTCTCGAGATGGCTCGTTGATCGTAACGGGCGGCAGTGACAATAACGGTCGCGTAAACGATTCCGCTTCTGGCGATTACTTATTCTCGTTGCGGGGGCATCGCAACA
>DASYEA010000196.1:0-4051 GCA_036499265.1 Schlesneria sp.
AACGTTCCGATCACATCGAGATAGGCGCGTCGCAAAAAAGTTGCGTCATCGATGGAGTCACTCGGTGGAATTCCCAGCCGAGTCAGTTTGTTCCACACATGTGTGTCAATAAAGTTTGCTTCGGCAGGTCGTACGAATGTACTGCCGGGACGGGGTAGAGCGACTCGACAGACTGCCACGTGCCCCAAGTAGCGGATCAGCACTGCCGCCTCGCCCGGTATTTCGCTGGCTTGCAGCAACCCACGTTGATCGGCATCGGCGATATGGGGCGCGTTCGAGATGTAGTCCGATTCGACCGTCGCGCAGCGTCGCTCGCCGCGGTCATCAATCGCCCACACTCGCAGTTGCTGTGTCCCGGCTGGGGTCATCACCAACTCTGCCGGTTCAACCTGAATCGAAACAATGCGTCGTTCGTTGTCGACATGAGGCGGAGCACCCGATGTGATCCAGCGCAATAGTCGTTTGTACTGCGGACTTCCCGGTTCAATTTTTCGACCGCCACCGTGAGGAGCTTCGGCGGTTGCTTTTCGCAGGATCAGGCTTGTTTCTGGCGCGGTGAGTGACAGGCGTCGTCCTTTACTCTCTTTGGTCAGCGCATCGTGATCGTAAGTCGTATCAAACCCCAGCAAGCTCAGTTTGAATCCGTTCTGCCCTTCGGCCTTGCCGTGACATCCTCCTGAATTGCATCGAGCCTTGGTGAGGATCGGTTGAATTTCGTGCTCAAACGAAACAGGCAGCGGATTGGTGAATCCGCTGACAGAGATCGGAACATTAATTTCGGTCGCACCGTTACGAACGACCAACTGAGTTGATCCTTCGGCCAACGGGTAGATCAGGCCGCCAGCATCGACGCGAGCGATCGACGGATCTTTGATTTCGAACTGCACAGTCCGGGTTGCATCGCGAGTCACGCCATCGTGAATCTCTGCAACAAGCAGTTGTTGCGAATCTTCGGGACGCTCGAGTTTGACGGCGACAGGGGTGACTTGGAGATCTGCATAGCCGACGGCGGGGTTCACGGCGAAACACCCGAAGAGAACAATCAGCGAGAGTTTCCGAGCACGATGCAATTGCGGACTCCACTTTGAATAGCTCACTCGCCTGACCCGTCTAGAATATCAATGCTAGTTTATGGATGTTGCTGCCAGTCTGACAAGGTGAATGGCATACGGAATTCCGCAATGGGTGCGGTCGCCTGTTGATAGTGAGGTGAAGGCAGGACGGGAGTTCCGCGGGCATCGTTGGTCGTTCGTTTCCTTACGATTTGGCAGTGTTTGTCAGTCCATGGCAGGGTTTTGAGGGTGTTTGCGTTGCGGACGGCTGGAAGTCGCAAAAAAGGGCGGCTTGAGATGGCTCGAAGCAAGCATTCGTGGCCATGCTAATGCTCAGGAATTGGTCGGTCGTGTGACAGCGGGTCATCATGGGGGCAGACGCTTCTTTCGTTGTGGGTGTCAGTTCTCATCGATACGGACTGGCGCGGCCGCGTGGAGTTGCTTTATTGAGTTGCGTTGGGATCTCGCTGTGATAAGTGGGGTTGTGTGTACTTGGGCCAGCGGGCTTACACCCGCCGCTCAGGAGGACCTCTGGTCTTGCCGTAAGAAAGTGGCCCAGAGTCGTGCCCGTTGGCTGCGCTGCGTAGTGATAATTGAGCCGTTTGTGGTGCGCTGAGCAAGGCGAGTATTGACAGTCTTTGGATCTTTGTCCGAGGTCGTCACTGACAAATTTTGACACGGGAGGACAATTTGTGACAACTGGTGACAGAAAAGCCCTGTTTTTCGCCGTTTTCCTCAAAAAAGTGCTCATTTTTGCCAGTTCACTGACAGTGAGTTAGTGACTGCACAGGCAGGCCTGAAAGATGCTCCTAATGAACGATGGCAAGAGGCCCCTTCGCGACGTGGAATAGCTGTCTATTTCTGCAATTTCTGGCAGGCCGCTCGTGCTGCCTCGGCGACCCCTTCATCCTCGTCGGTGACGGCCACTTCGAGTGCCTTCAACACTGCTTCAGATTTGGCACCGCAGTTCCCGAGTGCGATCGCAGCATTTTCGCGAACGATTGGCTCGTCGTCGTCGAGGGCCGTGATCAACTCTAGCACGAGCGGCGCGGCGGCTGTTCCCCATCGACTGACAACAGCCGACGCATTTTCGCGGACTTCAGCTTGAGGATGTCCCAGCAATCTCTGGAAGCGAGAACGTAGCGATTCAGGTGGCAGGTCAATGCGTTCTCCGATCGCCGTGACCACAACAGCCAATATAAGCGGTTGCGTTTCTTCATCATCGAGCAACGCCAGCAGCAGATCCCTGGACGCGGCATCTCTCGGAGTGACGTGCGTGAGAGTTCGAGCAGATTCGAAACGAACATCGGGATCGTCGTCGCCAAGCAGGGTTTGTAGCTTGGCTCCGATTGCGGTCCAAGCCTCACCGCCAACATCCGATTCCGACTTCTCGCGAAGTTTCAGATCTCGTAGTTGCTTTGCCGCCAAGGCGCGGACGCCCGAATCGGTGTCGTCCAACGATGATGCGCAGGAACTCAAGAGTTGCTGGGTTGAACCCAATGACGTGATCGCCAACAAGGCTCGATATCGATCATCCGCAGAGATGGCGTTTTGCAATTCACTGATCCACTCCTCGAGTGGTCGACTGGCAAACGGGAGTTGTGACATTTGAAACGATCGTTGTAAGGATGTCGAAATCACAGCGCTGACGGCCAAGGCTGGCCATTGATCGTCAGAGCTTGTTTTTGAATTCTGCGTCGCGTTCGACGCGACAGATGCGCAGGAAGTAATGTTCGTACCACTTCGTACGTCCATCGTCTTGGGCTTGCAGATGCTCACCATCTTGTCGCCAATTCTCAATTGCTTCCAGGCTGCTCCAGTAGGAGATCGTAATCGCTGCTCCGGCACTATCACCGACATGTTCCATTCCGAGGTAGCCGGGTTGCGCTGAGGCCAGTTCGACCATTCGCTGGGCGGTGATGCCATAATCGACATCATCAACTTCACGCTTCAACGAGGTGAAAATGACAGCGTAATACGGTGGCAGCGGCGTGGAAGCGATCGGATCCATGAATGTGGTGTGACCTGTTACCAATGCATCACGAAACCGCCGTCGACATTGATTGTCTGACCGGTGACTTGTGCGGCGCGTGCCGAAGATAAAAAGGCGACCATGTCCGCGATGTCTTCTGTGGACTGCCACCGTCCGAGCGGGACGATATTGCGAACCTTGTCCCCTGCCCAATCGTCGTAAGAACGTTGCTTGTCTGCGGGCTGCTGATCGTTCCAGGCCTTCCAGACCTGACGATTCAACGGTGTCTGGACCATGCCGGGATTGACTGTGTTCACACGCACTAGATGAGGGGCCAGATCTTTCGCCAGGCACTGCGCAAAATTGATGTTCGCGGCTTTGCTGGCGCTGTAAGGGGGATCGGTTTGCGAGCCGATTTGCCCAGCGACAGAGGCGACGAATACCATCGTACCGTTCCGACGAGAGATCATGCCCGGCGCGATCAACTGAGCGACGTGAACCATCCCCATCACATTCACATTCAGCACGCGCTGCCAGGATTTCGGCTCGACGTTTGTGAATGGGAATCCGAATTGACCCGATGTCACTGCGGCGGCATGTACCAGATGGGCAATCGGCCCAAGGTTGATTTCACTCTGCGCGAGAGCCGCACTGACGGAGTCAAGCGAACTGACATCGACGCTGAGTCCCGAGGCTGGCACGTTGAATTTCTTGGCGAGCGTATCGGCGACAGCACCAACATCGCGGGCAACGTCCCAGATGGCAATAGGACATCCTTCGCGCGCGAGGGCCTCGGCACAGGCCAGGCCAATCCCACTCGCGCCCCCGGTTACGACGGCGACTTCGCCATTCAGTTTTAGATCCATGTCATCTCAATGATGTTGCAGGGTTGGCCAATGTGGCGTCCAATTCGCAGCGACACAAGATACCATGATGGCTGATCGCGGGCACGTGATCTGATAGAGTTTCAGCCCACCGGGGTGCAGTCGTTAATTGGTGGTCAAGCAAGGCCTGGAATCGCGGGGTG
>DASYEA010000197.1:0-3027 GCA_036499265.1 Schlesneria sp.
CAACTCCGGATGGACTTGATCTCAAGTTGCAACTGGGATGATTTCAGTGACCGCGATTATACGGGACCCGCGTTCCGGGCTTGTAGGGTGTGAGCCCTGGAAAAAACGAACGCAGGTTCAGTCGGGAACGTCGGCCCTCAAATACGCGGAGACAGTCGCGTCGTATCAAACATTCCTCGGTTGCGATCTGTTGTCGACTAGGGCTGCCGCGCAGGCCGAATCTGGATTCATGGATCAGGCTGTCCAATTGGACGCCTGAGTTCAACGGATTTTCGACTTCAAAATCGGTCCCCACCGACTCAGGTCGTACACCGCCGGAAAGCCGTTTCGTCACACCTCATTACATTCGCTCCAGCCGACAACCGCTTCACCTGAGCCGTTTTTTGACGCTAATTCGTCGATAACGCGGGCTGCTGAAAATCGATCTCGGATTGCAAAGCCGTGATTTTCCAGAAATCATGCTTCCAAATCCCTACAATGATGCATTCTTTGCTATCACAGAGTTCATCGACACGCCCGCCAATCGCTGTACAATCTCGCTCGCCATGAATGCTACTTCAAAATCGCTCAATCTCCATCGAAATCATTGGGTTCATCTCGGTCTCGGAGTGCTGGTTTCATCCGTATGCCTCTGGATCGCTGCGCGAGAACTGATGCACGACCCGGAAGGTTTCTCCAAGGCCAAGAATGCCTTCAGGCAGGCAGACTATCGGACCGTGATTCCGATCATGCTGGCCACCGCAACTTTTTACTGGCTAAAGGCCGTGCGATGGCGACTGTTGTTATCGCCCGTCGGCCGGTTTCGAGTGAGCAGTGACCTGTTCCCCTTTGTGATGATCGGGTTCGGGTTAAATAACGTCCTGCCGGTACACATGGGCGAAGTCGTTCGAGTCTTGCTGTTCGCAAAACGAGCGCACGTAAAAACCTCGACGGTCGCGGCCTCCATTGTTCTCGAACGAACGTGCGATTCGATTACGGTTTTGTCACTGTTAAGTCTCGGTCTGGTCCTGGTGCCCGGACTCAGTCGGCAGATCCGAACAAACACGCTGATTGTGGCCGGGCTTGTTGCCTGCCTGGTAGCGATATTGCTGTTGTACGTGTTCTGCATCGACAGATTCATCGCAACGGTGAACTTCCTGTTTTCTCGCATCCTGCCAGCGTCAATGTTGTCCAAGCTCACAGGCGTCTTGGTCGCCGGTGCTTCGGGACTGCATGCCCTGAAACAACCGTTGCTGGTCGTCTTCATCCTCGGTCTGTCGCTGGCAAGCTGGGTGATCAATGGTTTGGTCATTCACCTGGCACTCTGGAGTTTTGGCCTGCCGAGCGGTCTGTTGATCTCTTGCATCGTGCTTGGCCTGACGGCCGTTGGTGCCGCTGTCCCATCGGCTCCCGGATACGTCGGCGTGATCCAGATGTGTTTCATGACCGTCCTCTCTCTATTTACTGATGATCGCGCCGGGATCTTTGCCGCCTCGATCTATTACCATGCCATTGAGTATGCCATGGTCACCCTGGTGGGACTGATTTACCTCAACACAGTCGGTACCTCGTTGGCGCAGGTCCAATCTGTTCTCCGAGAAGAACCGACCCCGCTCGCCAGTGATGCATAAGCTCCATCACTGATTCGTGCAGAGCGCGCAACATTTCGTTCTCCTGTTCCAGGCCTGACCCAGGGGACGCCCTGAACCCAGGGGACGCCCTGAACCCAGGACGCGCGGAATTGATCGCGCACCGGGCCGAGCCACAGATTCACTTGACCTGATGATCAAGTCGTAGCCACATCGAACCGCACCCGACAGGTGGGCGCGGCATTTGCGAACTCTGTCTGGCACACGGCACCAATCGCGATCCACGAGCAGACTTCCGCTTCGATTCGAACGGTCGCCGATTTCTTCGACGTCACTTGAGCCCTCGGAAGGAATTGAAATGAAGGCACTCTGCTGGCATGGGACAGGTGATGTTCGCATTGATACTGTTCCCGATCCTAAGATCGAGCATCCTCGAGATGCAATCATCAAAATCACGGCCAGTGGGATCTGTGGATCTGATCTGCACTTGCTGAACGGTTATGTTCCTACCATGGAATCGGGAGACATCCTTGGTCACGAGCCAATGGGAGTCGTGGTTGAAGTGGGCCGCGAGGTGACTAATCTGAAACCAGGGGATCGTGTGGTTGTCCCGTTCACAATCGCCTGCGGAAGTTGCTACTTCTGCAAGAAACAATTGTTCTCGTTATGCGATGTGTCGAATCCCAATCATGAACTCGCACAGAAGCAACTGGGCCACTCCCCATCGGGGTTGTTTGGGTTCTCGCATCTCTTCGGCGGGTATTCGGGCGGACAGGCCGAATACCTGCGAGTCCCGTTTGCTGATGTGGGCCCGATTAAGATTGAATCCGGGTTGCCGGACGAGATGGTGTTGTTCCTCTCCGACATCTTTCCCACCGGATATATGGCCGCGGAAAACTGTCAGATGGAACCCGGCGATACCGTGGCCGTCTGGGGGTGTGGCCCCGTCGCTCAATTCGCCATTAGAAGTGCCTGGATGCTTGGTGCTGGTCGAGTGATCGCCATCGACCGGATTGCGGAGCGGCTGAAAATGGCCCAATCGCAGGGTAAAGCGGAAACAATCAATTACGCCGAAGAAAATGTCTACGAGCGACTTCAGGAATTGACCAAGGGCAGGGGACCGGACCGCTGCATTGATGCGGTTGGGTGTGAAGCGCATGCGGTGAATGAACTCGGTCGTGCCATGGAAACAGTGGCAGAAACGATGCGATTACAAGGCGATCGCCCGTACGTCTTGCAGGAAGCGATCCGCTGCTGCCGGAAGGGAGGCTCTATTTCCGTTCCCGGCGCGTACGTAGGGGCCGCCGACAAAATGCCAATGGGTGCTTTTATGGGCAAGGGCCTGACGATGAAGTCGGGGCAAACGCATATGCAGCGATATCTTCGACCCCTGTTGCAGAAGATCGAAGCAGGTGAGATCGATCCTTCGTTTGTGATTACCCATACGGTAAACCTGGGG
>DASYEA010000198.1:0-4146 GCA_036499265.1 Schlesneria sp.
ACGAACAGTGGAAACGTCGGTGTCTGCTTGCGTTCACCGGCGACATCTTGTTGCCACAATTCAGCCAACGTTCGTCCGGCAAATGCACCGCCAGCCACCATGCTGGCATTGTCAGGCAAACCGCTAATTTCCCACGACTCACCGATGGGGATGCTGGCGTCGCCCGCCTTGCCAAACTTTTCCGTCAGCAGGGAACCGCCCCAGACCTGAGGTCGCAAAGTCGACTTGAACTGCAATGGTTCGTCAATCGGTTGCGAAGATGATCCCTGGTCCTTTGACACCATCAACGCCGCCTTCGTGATCGCCCTGGCCATCCGGTTTGTCCCACGAGTTGCCATTCATCTGTACTATACTGCTGGCATCAGATTTTGGAGATCCGACGCGAGAATCAGTTTCGTCGCAAATCACGGTTTATGGCAAGATCAACTTTACTGCGCCGCGACCGCAAAACGACACCGCATCGCGGGTTGCATGCGTCGTCGTCCGCTGATAAACTTCAATTCGTCACTTGATTAACGTTAAGTGATCTTGAGGGTGATTAGCTCAGCTGGTTAGAGCGCCATGCTTACACCGTGGATGTCGAGGGTTCGAATCCTTCATCACCCAATCAACCAGTTCAGGCGATTGGATTTTCCGTTTTGAATTGGATATCTCCCCGTGCTAACCGCGAGGATCGCCGTGAGATCGGAAACGATGAGCCGAGTAATGTCGCGATGACATCCGTGCCGCGTACGCCGTCCACACAGAGCTTTGCCAACCGGTGGGGTTAGCGCGTCTTCGCGACGCCCCGGCTTGATCACGCGGCACTTGCTCTCAATGTTGATCAACCATCGATTGAGGCTTCCTGATGGTTCAGCCAATGCCACCCGTCGAAGCATTCGCGGGACCAGTCTCGTGGCCTCGGCGAGCAGCACACATCATGCAAGATTGCGATCTGTCACAGAACACGCACTTTTTTTAGGAAAACTGCCAAAAACAGCGTCGTTTTGTCACCCATTGTCATAATTTGTCTTGGAGTGTCAAAATTTGTCAGTCGGCAGGAACCGCCCGGCGAGTCGAGTGAGGTAATCGTCCGGACTTTTCCTCGACAAAGTGTCAAAATCTCGCCAAGTCCCTCTAGCGTCGCGCACCAAGGAGTGGCATAACGCACAAGGCAGAGAAACCCGATATTTTAGTGGACCGTAACCAACGGCCACACCTGTTGACCGCAGAAAAACGGCCAACACGTGTGGCCGTTTTTTGTTGGAGATCGATCAATGCGCCGGGCTCGACACCGTCACCCTCTGATTCTCTCTCAAGGTCTCACTGCCAAAAGCGGGCACCCCCTCAAAACCCTGCCATGGACTGACAAACACTGCCATTTCGTAAGGTTCGAGATGACACAAGCACGCCCGCAATCTTAATGTCAACGGAGTTGTGTCATGCGCCGCCCGTCACTTGGCACCGAACTTTCCGCTCCTTCAGTTGTGTCACGCAACATCCACACAAAGCCTTCCGCCCTCCCAGAGAAGTTTCGTCGGAGGGATCACCCACACCGAGGTTTTGTCAGTTGTGTCATACATCCGAGTGGAGTTCTTCCCTCTCGTCTTCCAATTGAAAATTTGCATTTTGCAATTCGCAATTTGCAATGTCCCTTCTTTCACACTCGGTCTCAGTTCTTAGCCCTTCGCCGATGACTAACTTCCAATTCTTTCTTGGCGACTTCGATCATATTGGATACCATTGATGGCTCATTCAGATTTACACCTACAGAGCGACATCAAGCGGCGGGCGACCACAGTTTCGTCGGCCGTGAAGGAGTTCAGGATGCAGCAGGTATCGCCTGGAACGCGATGGTCATTTCCATTCGTGCTCTCTCTCTTCTCCGCGATCTCAATCAGCGGTTCTTCCCTTCTCGCCGACGATGTCAACAAACTCGGCGATTCTCTCAATAAAGAGATTCAGCCACTGCTGAGGAAGTATTGTCACGAGTGTCATTCGAAGACCGTGATGGAAGCGGACGTCGATCTGACGACTTTCACCAACATGACAGATGTCCGCAAGCACCCAAAGGTTTGGCAAAAAGCGGGTGCGATGCTCGACAGCGGCCAGATGCCGCCAAAGGACTCGCCCCAGCCGACCGATGCCGAGCGAAAAAAGCTGCAGCAATGGGTCCGCGAGTATCTCACGTTCGAAGCGAATGCTCGTGCGGGTGATCCGGGCCGCGTCGTGCTGCGACGGCTCAGCAACTCGGAATACACTTATACACTGCGCGATCTGACGGGTGTCGACTCACTATCCCCAGCGAAGGAATTCCCCGCTGACGGTGCCGCGGGCGAAGGATTCACTAACACTGGCAACGCGCTGGTCATGTCACCCGCACTGATCAGCAAGTATCTGGATGCTGCTAAAGACATCGCGTCGCATGCGGTGCTGTTACCCGAAGGGATTCACTTCTCTCCCTCGAATACCCCCAGCGACTGGACGAACGAAACGCTTGCGAAGATTCGGGATCTGTATCGCAAGCACGGTGATTCCGCCGGTGGATCACAGGTCAACCTGCAGGGCATCGTCTTCGAGACGAATGGCGGCGGTCGTTTGCCGGTCGAGAAATATCTGGCAGCCACGCTGGCCGAGCGTGACGCTTTGACGAGTGGCAAAAAGTCCATTGAAGCCGTGGCCAAAGAACGGCAGCTCAATCCGAAGTATCTCGGTATTCTGTGGCAGGCTCTGCATGATCAGAAGCCTTCGCTACTGTTGGACACGATCAGGGCTCATTGGCGAACGGCGAAACTCGATCAAGCGGATGCGCTCGCGGCCGAAGTCGGGATGTGGCAAAAGGGATTGTGGAAGTTCTCCAGCGTTGGACACATCGGCAAAGTCGGCGGTCCCAAGGCTTGGCAGGAACCAGTCACGCCGATTGCTTCGCGCCAGGAAGTGAGGCTGAAGTTGCCAGCGACGGATCAAAAGACCGTCACCCTGTATCTGGCCGTCGGTGATGCTGGTGATGGCAATGAGAACGATGTCGTCGTCTGGGAGCGTCCTCGTCTGGTGGCCGCGGGCCGGCCTGACTTGTTGCTACGCGATGTCCGCCAGATCTACCAACAACTGATTGTCCGCCGCGCCCAGATTTTTGGATCCGCCGCCAAATGTCTCTCCGCTGCGTCTGAGGCCAGTTCATCCGATCAAGCGACAGACGTGCCGGCGCTCGCCAAGAAATATGAGGTTGAGCCCGACGTACTCGCAGCGTGGCTGGATTACCTGGGTGTCGGCACAGGCAGTACTGTCCGGATCGATTCGCATTTCACTCAAAAGAACACAAGTTCCAGCGGATACGATTTCATCAAGGGCTGGGGCCCGGGTGAAACGCCGATGATGGCGGCGAATTCCTCCGATCAGCACGTCCGTATCCCCGGCAACATGAAGCCACACAGCGTGGCCATGCATCCTTCGCCGACACTGAACGTCGTGGCAGGCTGGCGTAGCCCTATCGCCGGAAAGCTGAAGATCCAAGGCAAAGTTCAACACGCCCATCCCGAATGTGGAAATGGTGTCACCTGGGCGGTAGAGGTGCGCCGAGGTAGTACTCGCCAACGACTGGCAACAGGTATTTCGCAGGGAGCCGCCGTCGTCGATATCGGTACCTTCGAAAACGTCGCAGTGAAGCAGGGCGACCTGGTGTCGATGGTAATTGGCCCCCGTGACGGAAATCACTCCTGCGACATGACTGCCGTTGATCTGACGTTGACGAGCGGCGATAAGAAATGGGACTTGGCCGGTGATGTGTCGCCGGACGTCCTGGCGGGTAACCCACATGCCGACACTTACGGCAATCAAGGGGTCTGGCACTTCTATACCGAACCCGTCAGCGGACAAGTCGGTCCGGTCATACCCCCGGGTTCGCTCTTGGCAAGGTGGCAAGCCGCCACGAACGACAGCGAAAAGAAAGTTCTGGCCGAAGATGTGCAGAAGTTGCTGGCAAGTGGCCCCGCGGCTGATGGACCAGACACTGTCCTGCATCGCCAACTAACATCTCTAAGCGGCCCGCTGATGGGACAGTTCCTCAACAACTGGCTCGCTGGAGCCGCCTCCGCCAAAACAGACAATCCTTCCAGCGGCACCAGTCAACTCGGGCTCGACCCGTCCGTCTTCGGTAAGCAAGTTGAC
>DASYEA010000199.1:0-7950 GCA_036499265.1 Schlesneria sp.
CCGACAGTGGTTGCCGAAGCACTTGTTAAACTTGGCCCTGTTGCTCGCGACGCATTACCCTCGCTTCGCAAGGCACGTCATCGAACTTATTTGGAATACTGTCACGCGGATGCTCAGAAACTGATTGCTGAAGCCATTCTGCAAATTGAAGGCGGGGCGTAGTTGAAGATGCTAACAGAGAGCGTTGGGGCACGATGCTGGTGCGTTCCGAGGACTGCACGCACCCTACTGAAGAAAGTTGACATGGCGATTCGATTTGTGTTGATGATTGTGCTGGGGGTCGTGGCGTCGGGTGTTGCGAGGGCTGGGGAGCGGCCGAATATTGTGTGGTTGGTGAGCGAAGATCATGGGCCCCACATGGGGTGTTATGGGGACTCATTCGCGACGACGCCTAATGTTGACGGACTGGCGGCGAAGGGATTGCGGTTTGGCAAGTGCTGGTCGAATGCGCCGGTGTGTGCGCCGGCTCGTTCGACATTGATTATGGGGATGTATGCCAATTCGGTTGGGGGCGAGCATATGCGGAGCATGGTCCCCTGCCCTGAGGGGATGCAGATGTATCCGCAACTGTTGCGGCAGGCGGGGTACTACTGCACGAACAACGCGAAGGAAGACTACAACGTCGCCAAGCCGGGTAAGGTGTGGGACGAATCGTCGAAGAAAGCGCATTGGAAGAATCGACCGGCGGGTAAACCGTTCTTCGCCGTGTTCAATTCGGAGAAGAGTCACGAGAGCAAGATTCGGACTCGGCCACATCGGCAGGTACACGATCCAGCCAAGATCCGCATTCCCGCTTATCATCCCGACACGCCTGAGGTGCGGCAGGATTGGGCTCAGTATTATGACGTGGTGAGCGAAGCGGATGCCGATGCGGGCGTGCGGCTGAAGGAACTCGAGGAGGCCGGGTTACTGGACGAGACGATTGTCTTCTACTATGGCGATCACGGTTCGGGGATGCCCCGAAACAAACGATGGCCGCAGAACAGTGGTCTGCATGTGCCGCTGGTGGTGCGTATTCCCGATAAATTCAAGGATCTGCGGCCAGTTGATTATGTGGCCGGTGGTGTCTCCGAGCGACTGGTCAGCTTTGTGGACTTTGCGCCGACGCTGCTGAGTCTGGCGGGAGTCAAGCCGCCCGATTGGATGCAAGGGCACGCGTTTCTCGGGAAATACATCGCTCCGCCGCAGCCGTACTTGTACGGGTTCCGCGGCCGCATGGATGAGCGTTACGACCTAGTTCGCAGTGTGACGGATGGCCGCTATGTGTACGTTCGCCAGTACCTGCTGCACATTATCTACGGGCAGCATGTGGAGTACATGTTCCAGACGCCGACGACGGTGGTCTGGAAGCGACTGCACGATGAGGGGAAGTTGAATCCGCAGCAGGATGCGTTCTGGAATCGCAAACCGCCGGAAGAACTGTACGACTTGCAGAGCGATCCCGACGAAGTGACGAACCTGGCGACATCAGCCGAACACCAACCGATTCGCGATCGCCTGAAGAAGGCTTTACAGGATCACACGGCGAAGATTCGCGATCTGGGTTTCTTGCCCGAGGGAGAACGATTTCGACGCGCGGGGAGCGATTCGCAGTACGCGATGGGCCACGATGATTCGCGGTATCCGTTCGACAAGATTTTCGCCGCGGCCGAACTGGCTGCGAATATGGAACCGAAGGCGGTGCCGGAGTTGAAGCAGTTGCTGAGCGATCCCGATAATGCGGTTCGCTACTGGGGGGTGCTGGGATTGCACATGCGAGGCGAAACGAGCGTCGTGGGGGCTCGACAAGAATTGCGACGAGCACTGGACGATGAATCACCGTTCGTCGCGATCGCTGCGGCACAGGCTCTGGCGGAATTCGGTGGAGCGGATGATTTGAAACTTGCGTTGTCGGTGCTGGTCGTCAAGGCGGATTGGTCGAGCAACGATGTCTTCGTCTGTGTCGCCGCGCTGAACAGTTTGGACGCGTTGGAAGGCAAGGCCGCGCCAATGTTCGATGCGTTGAAGCGATTGCCGACAAAGGGGCCGGTTCCGGATGCTCGTTATGCGGATTACGTGTCGAGGTTGCTGAAGGATCTGGGGCGAGGTCGTAGCAAATCGAAATGATGCATCGGATTTTGTGGCGGGTGGTTGAGGTTCTAATAGTCGTCTATTCGCGTTTTTCTGAATCTGATACCGTCCGCGTGCGTCTCAACTGAAAAGTAGACCCCTCACGGCCATTGGACGCCTGAAATGATTCTTCTCAGCCATCTTTTGAAGCGTTTTGTCAAAACGGGAACGCTGACTGTCATTGATGCCGATGGTAAACGCCATCTGTTTGGTGACCAGGCTGAGCCGCGAGTCACATTTCGGATTACTGACAAGAAACTCTATCGCCGCATGTTCTTTAACCCTGACCTCGCGTTGGGTGAAGGTTACATGGATGGCACGCTGCAGTTCATTGATTGCACGATCTACGACTTCCTGTACCTGTTCAATCTGAACCGACGATCGCTGGGAGCACATCCGCTGCAATCGGTAACGCGGAAGATCTCCAAGACATTTCGCTTTCTGCAACAGCACAATCCGATCGGGAAAGCTCGCGAAAACGTCGCTCACCACTACGATCTCTCGCGAGACCTTTACGCTTTGTTCCTGGACGTCGATCAGCAATATTCGTGCGCGTACTTCGAAGACAAATTGGATACGCTGGAGCAAGCTCAGCTCAATAAAAAGCGGCATATTGCCGCCAAATTGCTGCTGCAACCGGGTCAACGGATCCTCGACATTGGCTGCGGTTGGGGTGGGATGGCCCTGGAATTGGCTCAGATGGAAGATGTTGAAGTTGTCGGCGTTACGCTGTCGACCGAACAACATCAGGTGGCCACTCAGAGGGCTCGCGATTTGGGCCTGAGTGATCGGGTCCGCTTTGAATTGCGTGACTATCGCGATCTGACCGAGAAGTTTGATCGCATTGTCTCGGTCGGCATGTTTGAACATGTCGGGGTCAAGCACTTCGACGAGTTCTTCCACAAAATCGGGCATCTGCTGACCGATGACGGGGTGATGCTGCTGCATTCGATTGGTCGCATGAGTCCACCGGGGACGACGGGTCCGTGGATTCGCAAGTACATTTTCCCGGGCGGCTACACGCCGTCGATGTCTGAAGTCTTCGCCGCGACAGAACGTCAGCATCTGTGGGTGACTGATGTGGAAATCCTGCGTTTACACTACGCGGAAACGCTGCGCCACTGGGCCGAACGCTTCCAGGCGAATCGCGAGGAAGTCGCCAAGCTGTATGACGAACGTTTCTGCCGGATGTGGGAGTTTTACCTCGCCTGTGCCGAGATGGTGTTCCGTCACGGCAGCGGCATGGTCTTCCAGATGCAGCTTGCCAAGGACCGCCACGCGGTGCCACAAACTCGCGATTACATGCTTGCCGCGAACTCGATGATGGCACCGGCCTCGTCGAGTTGGTGACGGAATCGATGGTCTCTGACACGAGTGAGAACTATTGAGCCGGTGAGGTCATTTCTATCGCCAGGCGGATGTAGTTCGTCAGACTCTCTGCGCGTCCTCCACGGGACATTTGCATTCGAAGCATGTGAACGGATCGTGGGCCGCCCGTGAATTGGGTCCGCGTGCTGACGCAGCGCGGCTCACCTGCAACCATTTGATTGTGTGGTAGGACAACGCGATTGGATCGACTGATTCGATCAACCGGTGCTGCAAGAATCGCCGTAAGTCGCGATAGTATGCTTTGTCATTGTCCAGTGCCTCTTTTTAGACAGAGCCGATTTGATGTCCAGTGAGAAGGCCGAGGGCCTGATGTTACGGGTGACGGATTTCAGTGAAACAAGCCGAATTGTGTGCATTTTCACTCGGGAATTCGGCAAGATTTCGGCGCTGGCCAAAGGGGGGCGCAGGCTCAAAGGACCGTTTGAATCCGCTCTTGACCTTCTCGCGACGTGTCAGATAGTGTTCATTCGTAAAGGCACGTCTGGCTTGGACCTGCTGACGGAAGCGAAGCTTGTGCATCGCTTTCATCCAGAGGAACGGGATCTGACTTGTCTCTACGCTGGTTACTACGTTGCCGAACTACTGTTGGCACTGACTGAAGACTACGATCCCCATCCCGAACTTTACGCGTCCGCTCAGGATGCATTGGAATTATTCAAAAACAGCGCGACCACTCCGATCGCAGTCTTACGATTCGAAATGGTCGTGCTGCGTGAGATAGGTCAACTACCCGACTTTGAAAACTGTGCCGGCTGCGGCACTCCCCTTACAGAAGGTCAGACGTTTGGATTCTGGGTCAATCAGGGTGGCCTGATTTGCCCCGAATGCCAGCACGAAGAATATACCCAGATCAAGATCCATGCAGGTTCGGCAGCGATCCTGCGATTGCTTGCCGGAGACAGTGAACAGGCGTGGCGTCGACTGACGTTGACACCACAACAGATCAAGGAAATTCGACAGATTGCCACAGCGGCAATTTCGCATGTCCTGGGGCGTCGGCCCAAGATGTTGAAGTATCTGAGTTGAGTTCAAGAAGCAGAGCAGCCCGGCCCGACGACAGGATGTTGATTCGGGCTGATTAATGAATGATCCGGCACGCTGAAGACCATTTCGGCCTGCCACACTTCGGTCACGGATGACCATGAAACACGGTGATGCGACTGACGTGAGAACGCAACCGCGAGGGCAATGGCCCTGGCGCGTGATCGCCGTGTTGTTCCTGTTCAACGCCCTTCCCGGCTGTGTGACGCCGTGGGAAAAGTACGCGTTGATGAAGGATACGACTCCGAACATCACGAAGGTCCAGGGACCGACCGAACGCCGGATGCGCAATGTTTTCTGGGCGAAACGGCAAGAGGCGAGTGAAGGCGATAGCGATGATGGTTCGTTGCCGCCGCTGGTGGGGACGGACGACTATTTCGCCGCCACGGAACTCTACAAAGACGAGCAATACGCTGAGGCTAAAAAGGCCTTCAAGAACGTTGCCAAGAAGTATAAGAAGAACGACATCCGCGAAGACGCGCTCTTCATGCAGGGTGAGTCTGCTTTCCAGCAGGAACACTACTCGAAAGCGCACGACACCTACGCGATCCTGTTGAAAGAATTTCCTTCCACGCGGCATCTGGATGTTGTTTCCGAACGACTGTTCAAGATTGGCCGGATCTGGCTGGACTTCCCCGAAGTCGCCAAGCTCGATGAAATCAGCCAGGTTGACTATGAGGAGCCTGGCAAGCGGTTGCCTGCGGAAGAACCGCCGAAGGTTAATCGCACGCCAGTTTACGTCCCCAACTTCACGAACAAAGAGCGACCGCTGTTTGATGCGCCCGGCAACGGTGTGGCCGCCCTGCAAGCGATCTGGATGAATGATCCGACCGGACCGTTGGCCGACGACGCCATGATGCTGGTGGCCAGCCACCATGCCCGCAAAGGGAACTACATTGAGGCAGATCGTTACTTCCGAATGCTGCGAGAAACATTCCCCAACAGTCCGCATCTGCAGGATGCGTTCCTGATCGGCTCGCATGTGAAGCTGATGTCGTATCAAGGATCCGACTACGACGGCAAGACGTTGACCGATGCACAGATGTTGAAAGAAAGTACGATTCGCCTGTACCCCAATATCCCGGAAGCGGATCGCCTACGGGACGAACTCGCCAAGATCGAGGCTGCCAAAGCAGAACGCGAATGGAGCGAAGTTCAGTTGTGGCTGCGCAAGGAAAACAAGCGAGCGGCGTGTGTGAAGATGCACCAATTGATGAGCCGCTATCCGGATTCGGCTCGAGCGGAACAAGCTCGCCAGATGCTGGAAGAAATGGGTCCGCAGTATGCCAGTGGTGCGGCGTTGTTGAGACCGATCGATCCGCCGAAGGGTTCACTCTGGAAGCAGGCGATGGGCATCCGACCGGAGGATCCGGTCGAAATGCCACGACGACCGAACGCGGCAGGCAAAGCCACCTACGCGGATAGTGAACAGAAAGAAGAATCACCCAGCCGGATCACAAAGCCATTCCGTAAACGAACCGCTCCCGACTCGGCCCCGGCCGAATCAGAAGAAGATTCCGCAGAGTCTGAAGATGGCGCGAGTGCCGAAGCGAGTGACAAGGAACCGCGCAAGCGTTCCTGGCGCTGGCCGGCTCCGCGAAAGCTGCCCGAGGAAACTGACACTGATGCCAAGAAGCTGGAAGTGAACGAACCTTCCGGGAAAGCTAGTCTGTTCGATTGAAGCTGACTTTGCCTGCGTGGCACGACCTGTATGAATGATCGACAACACTTCGCAGCGATAACGAATCGGCATTCTTCCGAATGCCGACCGGCGACGGTGCGTCTGTCGCGCCTGGTTGTCGCAGGGAGTTGTGTGCTGGGACTGATGCTATCCGGCTGCGGCTATACGGTCGGAAATGGATTCAGTCCCGACATCAAATCGGTGTCGGTCCCGATCTTTGAAAATGACACGCAGCGGAGGGGTTTGGAGTACCAACTCACCGAAGCGATTCAGAAAGAGATTCAGAACCGAACCCCGTTCAGGCTGACCAAAGGGGAACGAGCAGATACCGAGCTGTCAGGCCGGATCGTGCAGGTTCGTAAGGATGTCCTGGGTGAAGACGCCCAAGACGATCCGCGTCAGCTTCAATTGTCGATCATGGTGCGAGTCACCTGGAAAAACCTGCGGACCAACGAAATTCTGGCCCAGCAAGAGGTTCCGGTTGCTCCGGAGGCCATTCCGCTGCAGTCGCAGGCCGGGTTTGCTCCGGAACTTGGCCAGTCACAGGCCACCGCGACACAAACCGCGGTGAATCAGTTGGCGAAACAGATCGTCAACCTGATGGAAGTCCCCTGGTAATACTGACCAGCGGCATTCGCCAATCTTGCGCAGCCACTAACGTCAAGCCAATTTCACGTTCTGGTCAAATATTTTCCGTGAAAAGTGGCGGCGGACCACTTTTTTGGTTGCGGCCATATATGGCGAAGATACCATCAGAGTCGTGGGGGTCAAAACTTCCGCGGGGCTCTTTGAAAAGTGAATCTGGTACCGTGACGCAGAGGAGGAGGAATCGTGAACTCGCAGGCAGTCTTGGAGCAGGAACGTACCTTCGATGTGGACCCCGTCGAAGAGATGCGCATGCGAACTTGGGCTCGACGCCACTACACTCCAGCCGAAGACCGAAGCATCAATTTGCATCCCATTGTCTTGGACGAAATGGTTCGCAAAGATGCGGAACGTGGCTATCCCAAAAGCCCGAGGTGAAATGGACCAGATCGGACTGATCAGATCCGGATTCGTACAACAACAAAGCCCGCAGCCAAATGGCATGCGGGCTTGTTTTTTGGTTGTGCAGTTTGCTTGAGCTGACATCAAGAAGACCCAATCTCTTGGCGAGATTGGCTACTTCCTTCTTGAGATTGGCTACATTATTTCTTGGGAACGGCGCCGAACTTGGAATCATTCACAGCCGACTGCAGCGGTCTCGCCGTTTGACTTTGCGTCGTCGCTGGCGTTCCCGCGGCGGGTCGAGCCGCTCCGGCAGCAGGAGCTTGTGGAGTACTGCCCTTGATCGGAGCGGCGGTACGGGCCGCTGCGGCTGGATCTTCACTTGTCGTGGATGCCCAGTTGGCGACTGACCAGTGAGCGTGTGTCCCTACCACAGATTGACCAAGGTCATCCAGCGCGGCACGGAACGTGGCGGCGGTGATGTTTTCGTTGGGGAGCACTCGCTGCAGCACAAATCGCCGATTCGGGGCGATGTACGCGAAGAACTTCCCTTTGCCGAGCTTGTCGTTATCCGATAGCAAGCGCAGCAAGGCGGTTCGTGGAACGTCGGCGGCTGACTTGGGGAGTTCGTCCAGCCAGGCCATGATCCAGATGGAGCTTCCATCCTGGCTCATCACGGTCGACATCGACAGTTCCCATTCTGCGTCTTCGATTGTCGACTTGAACGCGAAGTCGTAGCGCAG